>NZ_JBSQYM010000064.1:0-15733 GCF_055140805.1 Orenia sp. | reverse complement strand
TATAATATCGTAAATAAAATAAAATTTGGAGTGTTTATTTTATTTTTTCGCAGTTTAATCATATATATGGCATTAAAGATTTAACATTTCAATTAGCTACGGGTTTTAACCCGTAGGCTTTATAAGACACCACAGGTTGAAACCTGTGGCTAACAATTCTTTTTCACCGTACATATAGATAATTAATTTATCTTCAAAATCTGATTTAATATTAAAGCTAGCCTTTTTTATAATTTCCATTCTCCTACAAAAACCTCAGTAGCTGGTCCACTCATATATACACGGTTATTACTCTCTGACCACTCGATGACTAAATCTCCACCTGCTAGATGAACAGTAATCTTACGATTAGTATATCCATTTAGGATAGATGCTACTGTAGAAGCACAAGCTCCAGTTCCACAAGCTAAGGTAATTCCTGCTCCCCGCTCCCAAACTCTCATTTCAATCTCTTCTTGATTCAGGACTTCGATAAACTCTACATTGATATCCTCTGGAAATAATTTATGGGTCTCGATTTGAGATCCCCAATTTGTTAACTCAATCTCTTCAATATCATCTACAAAGATAACACAATGAGGATTACCCATAGATACAGTAGTTACTTCAAAAGTTTCTGTTCCTACTATCAACTCTTCTTTGATTACCTGCTCTTTATCTTCCCCTAACATTGGGATCTCACTTCTTCTTAAGATAGGCTCTCCCATATCGACTTTAACCAATTCAATTGTTCCATCCTTTAAAATCAGCTCAGGTCTAATTATCCCTGCTAAAGTCTCTATATTGAGCTTGATCTTGTCTGTCAATTCATTTTGATAAAGGTATTTGGCAAAGCATCTAATTCCATTTCCACACATCTGGGGCTCACTACCATCGGAATTAAAAATCCTCATTCTATAGTCAGCCTCAGCTAACTCTGATGGTAGAATCAATATCAGTCCATCTGCTCCAATCCCAAAGTTTCTATCACACATCTCTTGAGCCAGTTGAGATGGATTCTCTATTTCCTGCTCTAGACAATCAATTAATACAAAATCATTTCCCAATCCATGCATTTTAGTGAATTTCATGACTACTCTCCTCCTAATTAATATATATTACTAATAATATGTAAACGTGACTTGCTTTAACAAATGATCAGTATAAATAAAATCATTATAAATCTACTTTTAAAGTTATCACTTATACTATATTTATTTTACTAGGATTTAGAGCTTAAATCAAGGTAAAACCAAAGATTTTGAGAGTAATTATCATTGTTGGTTGTTCCATAAAAACAAGACAACCCTGTTATGAGTTGCCTGCTATATCTCTTTTAGATATCTTCCTCTAGTAATTTTTCTTCCCAGCAAAAGCCACTATTTTCTTTTAGAGCAATGGTAGCTCAGGTGCCACAAAATGTTTGATAGGGAATATCTGATGGATCAGGAGGTATAGAGTACTCCTCTTGCTCGGAAGAATGGGCATAAGGGTTAGCAAGAACCTCAAGAAAGCGCTCCATTACACTATAGTCTCCTTCTTTAATTGCCGCTTCTAAAGCCTCTTCTACTCGATGATTACGAGGAATTACTGCAGGATTATTATTTTTCATCAATTGATAAGAGTCAGACTTTGACTCTTGCTGTCTGTCTAATCTCTTCTGCCACCTTTCATACCATTGAACAAATTCTACCTTGTCAGCTAAGTCACTCTCTTCTAATTTATCAAAGGTCAATCCCAAAAAAGTATTAGTATAATCTAAATCATGCTTCTCCATTATAGTCAGCAGTTCTTCAATAAGAGCTTCATCTTTCTTCTCTTCATTAAATATTCCTAATTTAGCCCTCATCCCTGCTAACCAATTTTGATGATATAATTTAGCAAAATCTGAAAGAACACCCTCAGCCAACTTGATAGCTTCCTTCTGATCATCATGGAGTAAAGCTAGAAGGGTTTCAGCAAAACGTGCTAGATTCCATTGAGCAATGGGAGGCTGATTTTGATAAGCATAGCGACCCTTACGGTCAATTGAGCTAAAGACTGTTTTGGGGTCATAACTATCCATAAAGGCACAAGGACCATAGTCGATAGTCTCTCCACTGATGGTCATATTATCAGTATTCATCACCCCATGGATAAAACCAACTAACTGCCATTTGGCAACCAATTTAGCTTGCTTTTTAATCACTTCTTGAAGTAAAGAAAGATATGGATTTTCATCAGCTTCAATTTCTGGGAAATGACGCTGTATTGCATAATCAGCTAAAATCTGAAGTTCCTTCTGACTACCCCAGTTGGCAGTATATTGAAAGGTTCCAATCCGTAAATGACTACTAGCCACTCTAGTTAAAATTGCACCAGGCAAATTAGTTTCACGCCTCACCTTCTCACCAGTTGTCACCACTGCTAAACTGCGGGTAGTAGGAATAGCAAGTCCATGCATTGCTTCACTGATAATATATTCACGTAACATCGGTCCAAGGTGTGCTCGACCATCTCCACTGCGAGAATAGGGGGTTCTCCCTGAACCCTTAAGTTGAATATCAAAGCGTTTACCTGATGGGCTAATCTGTTCTCCAATCAAGACAGCTCGACCATCACCTAACATCGTAAAATGGCCAAATTGATGCCCCGCATAAGCCTGAGCAAGAGGTTTAGCTCCTTTAGGAATTTGGTTGCCAGAAAAGATTTCTACCCCTTCTTTGCTCTCTAGCTTCTCTATATTCAATCCCAGCTCTTCTGCCAAAGGATGGTTTAAAATAACCAGCTCTGGTGAAGATACCGGTATTGGATTAATAATACTAAAAAATGATTTTGGAAGGTTAGCATAACTATTCTCTAAGTTCCATCCTGTTTCTGTTAGTTCTTTAACCTCTGTCATTATATCTCCTCCTTTCATTTTTATTACTATAATGTTTTGTTATTTTAATTAAACAAACACTTTTAGTATCTGCTTCTACTACTTTATTATACCTTTTTTAAATCTAAGGCAAATATTGAAAATACAATAAAATAGCATAATCCTTTTTATTGTTCTTATTAAATTCAATCACTGAAGAAGTATTCTAAGCTGAAAATCTAACTGGCCATTAGGCGACACATATACTTTGATTAAGCAGTATATTTCTAGTAAAATATAAATAAGAAGATATGCTAAAATAGTAATTGCTTATCATATCTAAACTAACTAATAATATAATTTTAATAATCAGAAATCTGGAGTCAGAAACCTGTAAATTATACTGATTCCAGATTCCCGATAACCGATTTCTTATATTTCATTATTAGTTATCAATCTAATTTTTTACAGAAATCGTGGAAAAGTCAATAATATTAACAAAGAAAGGAGGGCAAAATGCTAGAACTCAATTTTAGAAATGGTTATTTTTATGGAGTCTGTTTAATCTGTATAGTTTTATTTATCTTTGCAATAGTGTCCTTAGGTAATACTATTGTAGATATTATTTATCCTCGTCAATTTATTGATCTACAACCTTCTATTCAAAAAGAACTAAGATATGAAAAAGACTATCCTAAGCTATCAAAAAAAGAGATACAACAAATGATTAAAGAACAGAATGAAGAACGTAAAACAAGAGATGAGTATAATAGAAAAAGAAGAATTATTTTAAACCTCAGCAGATCAATTCTACTATTATTGCTAGTAATACCGCTCTACTTATTCCACTGGAATAAAATTGAAGGTAAATCATAATATCAACAATTAGGTGCTGAAGGATTAATAGATTTATCTATGCACCTATAGCTCCATCTAATCATTTAATATACTAAATTTTATCCCTTTAAATTTTATAATAAACCCCTACAATGTATATAATAATACTAGGTTTATATACTGGATTTTTCTACAACTAAAAATCTATACATTTTAGGAGATGAAAAAATGAAGGTTAAAATCATTGTTATATTGTTACTAACTCTTCTATCATTAACCTTCTCTTTAAACACCTATGCCCACGAAAGCAACGGTACCTGTGACTGTTATGATTATCGTAAAATTTCACTACATTACCCTCCTATGCAGGGTGATGATATCAAAGCATTACAGTTAGAACTTACAAACTTAGGATTTTATCAAGGAGATATTAATTCTTTATATGATTGGGAGACTTACTTAGCTGTTAAGCGATTTCAGTATGCTAATAGACTAACAGGAGATGGTGTAGTTGATAGAGATTTCTGGATAAATTTAAATAGGTACTTAAATAATCAGCCTTCTATAACAAAAGATGAAATCATGCCACCTCCTGGAGAAGTGTCTATCCTTGTTAATACTAACAATAAGACATTAACAGTATATTCAGATGGTGCAAAATATCATACTTTTAAAGTTGCTGTAGGAAAATGGTCTAGCAAATCCCCTATCGGTGAATGGAGAATCATCCAGAAACTAGATATGTGGGATGGTACCCCTTTTGGGGATAAATGGATGAAATTGAATGTACCTTGGGGTAATTATGGGATTCATGGTACTGATAAACCAAGCTCTATTGGTTACAATGCTAGCCATGGCTGTATTAGAATGTATAACAATGATGTGAATATCTTATACTCTTGGGTCAAAATAGGTACTAGAGTAAAGGTGATTGGACAAAGAGATTCTATAAAAATTAAACCTCCTCTTAAACATGGAGATAAGGGCAGAGATGTGCTACTCTTACAAGAAACCTTAAGAAAGCATGGATTAAAAGCAGGATATACAGATGCAAGGTTTGGTAAAGATACTAGAGAAGCTATGCAGGAATTAAAGTCTCTCTATGGATTAGAAGATGATTTGATTGCTGATGAGAATACATTCTACATTTTAAATCTAAAATAAATAAAAGAAAGGAGAATTCTCCTTTCTTTTATTTATAACTATTTCTCAATTCTTCCTTGCCAGGCCATCATGCCACCAGCCATATTCTTAACAATATCAAATCTCATCTCCATTAACTTTCTAGCAGCTTTATCACTTCTTACACCTGAGGCACATACAGTGATTATCTCTTTACTCCTATCTAATTCATTTAATCTATTCTCTAATTCACTTAGAGGAATATTAATAGACCTAGGAATATGACCTTGACTATATTCTTGTTCTGTTCTTACATCTAAAATCTGTATATCACCTTTTCTTAACTTCTCCTCTACCTCTTTAGGAGATATCTTCTTTACTTCACTACCAAATAAAACATCAAAAGGCAATTATATCACTCCCTAATTTCAAGTTATTAATTAATATATCCAAGATTAAGAATTTTATAAAACAACCTCAATCAATAGCTATTGTAACAAAAAACTACATTCTCTGTCAAAAAAATTATTATCTCTTTAATAATTTATATGTCTAACTCCAATATATTGCGATCTATCTTAATATTTATTTATAATCCAAAGCATTAACTGGACAGGTATAAATACACTCTTTGCAGTGGATACAATCTAAGTCCTTATCATTATCAGCACTAAAATCATACGGCTTTAAATCCATCGGACATTTCTTCTCACAGATTTTACAGTCTACACATGTCGCACTATCTACGACTATCCTCTTAGGTCTTATTCTTAATTTACGTTTAAACTTAGTAATCAGTGCTGATAAAGAACCCATTGGACAAAAAGAGCACCAAGTTCTTTCATTAAAGATAATACCTAATAAGATAGTTATCGCAGTTGTGATAAATATAATCTTATAAAATACATAACCTATCTTAACTAGATCTCCATTAGCCTCAATCAAACCAGCTACAAAATTATAAATTAAGAATATAGCAAAAGCTATTCTAAACAATAGAGTCCTAAAAACACTTGGAATATTGCTACTTCGACTGATTTTAACCAAAACATTATCATTAAAACTCCCCCGTGGACAGACTGTTGAACACCAGACCCGACCACCCTTTAATACTGCCAAAAGTGGTGGTGCTATCATACAGATTAAAGCTATACTACCTATAATCGGATAATACCAACTTAATATTAAAAAAGCTATAATAACAGTCCAACTTAATTTCCCTACAAACCCTAAAAATCCTTTCTTTCTCATATTATTTACCTCCTTCATAAGATAATATTATTATAACTTTAATCATGCTATGATAGCATAAGTAACATATTTCATATCTTAATATTTAAATAATACGATATAATTTCTTTTTATTAACCCCCTACCAGAGGGGGGGACTATGATTATAATATAACTTATAAACAATGATTTGTCAAGAAAATCACTCCTTGTCTTTACTAAAACGATTCCAGGCTAAGATACCACCTGTTAAGTTCTCTACAACATCAAAACCATTAGCAACTAAAATCTTATAGGCTAAATATCCCCGATATCCCTTTCTACAATAGACAACAGTATATTTGTCTGGATTTAGCTCACCTATTCTATTACGCAAACTGTTGAGTGGAATAGGCTTAGCATCACCTATATAACCTTCTGCATACTCTCTAACTGTTCTAACATCTACTAATTGAATATCTTTTCCATCTTCTAAAGCAGACTTTAAATCCTGGGGACTGATTAAATCAGTCTCATAACGCAAATGATTAGAAGCAATCATTCCACTCATAATTACTGGTCCCTTAGCTGAAGAGTATGGTGGTGCATAAGCTAAATCTAAGTCCTCTAAATCCTCTACAGTCATCTTGGCCTGTAAAGCAGTAGCAAAGACATCAATTTGTTTATCTACACCTTTTCTACCTATACACTGTGCTCCTAATAGTTTGCCAGCCTCCTCCTCAACAAGTAACTTGATTGTCAAATCTTCAGAACCAGGATAATAACCAGCATGGTCTCCTTTATCAAGATAGACAGGATAATAGCTTAGTTTACGCTTTTGACACTCTTTTTCATTCAATCCAGTGCTAGCAGCAGTAAAGTCACAAACCTTGACAATGCTAGTCCCTAAAACTCCTTTAAACCTCTTTTTAGCATTGCCAACAGCATGAGCACCTGCAATTCTACCTTGCTTATTGGCAGGACCTGCTAAGGCAAACCTGACCTTCTCTCCAGTAACTAAATGGGTACTCTCAACTATATCCCCTGCAGCATAGATATCTGAATCACTTGTTTGCATAAACTCATTGACCACAACTCCTACTTCACTGACCTCCAAACCTGCATCTTTAATCAGTTCCAATCTTGGTCTTACACCAGCAGCTAAAATCACAAAATCTGCCTTTATCTCCTTTTCACTTTGCAAAATGGCCTTTATCAGCTCTCCTTCTTCTTGAAACTCTCTTACCCCATCACTTAGAATAATCTCTATTCCTTGCTCTTCTAGATGTTGGACTAAAGGCATCGTCATTTCCTTGTCTAAAGGTGCTATAATCTGATCCATCATCTCTACTAAAGTAACCTCCAATCCTCTGCGATGCAGCTCCTCAGCAGTTTCAATACCTATATAGCCACCACCTACTACTACAGCACTTTGAGGATCACTCTTTAGCTTATCCATAATCTCATCAGCATCTGGGACAGTCAATAAATTAAATATCCTTTTGCTATCAATTCCCTCTATCGGTGGTTTAACAGCCTCTCCACCAACAGCTACAATCAACTTATCATACTCTTCATTAAAGCTATCACCTGTTTGATGATTGATCACTTCTACCCACTTCTTTTCTCTATTAATCTTGCTTACCTCATGATTGACTCTTAAATCTATGTTAAAACGCTTATGGAAATATTCATTACTTACTTGAAATAAGTTCTTTCGCTCTTTAATAGTTCCACCAATATAATATGGTAAACCACAATTAGCAAAGGAGGCATAAGGTCCCTTTTCAAAAAGGATAATCTCAGCACCTTCATCCTCTCTTCTAGCTTTAGTGGCTGCACTTGCCCCAGCTGCTACTGCACCAATTACTACTATTTTATTCTTCATTGCTTATCATCCTCCTATCTTTAATATTAATATACCTCAGTTGATTTCTTTAATGTATTAATTAAAGTTAATTTTAAAATTACAACAGCTAGATTTGTATGTATTAGTATCTATTGATGGATATATTACGACACTTTTTATAAGTGTAAGTTGGTGTGGGAGTGTGAGTGAAATTCAATAGAAAGGAACTTCTCACACACTCAAACTACTCACTCACACCGACACGAAAGTGTCGCACTATCTCTCTATTCTATAACCATAATTCAAAGTAGTTAATAGCTTTTATAGAGCAAATGTATTATAATAAAATTAAGCAAGAAGTATAATTACAGAAGGTGAGGTGAGGTGAGACAGATTAAAAAAACTATAATCTTGATATTAATAATCTTATTGAACCTAATTATAACACCACCTCTTCAAGCAGAAAGAGATTTCAAAAATATCTCTACTATAGGTTCTGCACAAATTACTCTAAAGCCCAATCAAACTATAATTAAATTAAAAATAAGTGGTGAAGGCAATAATCAATCAGAATTAAACTATCAGTTTAGACAAGAAATAAAAAAGATAGCCAATAAATTAGAAGAGTACTTTTCAAATCAGCTAACTATCAATACAGGAGATATCAAAATAGCTAGCTATTTTGAAAAAAATAATCACTTCGATAAAAAAATCTATAAAGGAATTAGTTACTTAGAACTTAGTATAGATGACCATCCAATAGAAAATATAGATAAATTAATAGATACAATCAAAGATCTCAATCCAGCCAGTAAAAAAGTAAGCTATAATCAACCTTATGACTTTTCTTATGAACTTAGCAAGGCTTATTATAACTTTAAAGATCCTCTAAAACAGGAAAAAAAATTACTTGAAAAAGCTATTAACAACAGTAAAGCTAAGTTGGATTCCCTTCTAAAGCTCTCTTCTCTTAAACTAGTCGGAATTTATCAATTAAAAGAGATCATCCCCAGTAAGCTATCCATCTATCAAGAGGAAATTAATATTGATAATGTCAAAGAAGCTACAGAGAAGCAATTTAAAACTGAATTAAGAGTAATCTACCAAGTTAATTGAATTTAACCCCTAAATTATAAAACTCCTCTGCTATTTAGAGGAGTTTTACTTTAAAATTATCCATAAATTTTAGTTACAGTATCTAAGACCATCTCAGTCATTCTATCTACACCTTCGGCAATCTTGGATTTATCAGCTCTAGTTTTTTGAAAAACATGGTCTGATACAGTAAGTACAGTAGCTGCTTTCAAACCATATTTAGCAGCAATATTATATAAAGCTGCTGTTTCCATCTCTACAGCTAAAACCCCTAATTCTGCTACTTTCTTTAAATTTTCTGCATAATCTGGTGATTTGCCATAAAAATAATCAGAAGTAGCAATCTGACCTACATATGCTGGCATCTCTAATTCAACAGCACTCTCATACAAATTTTTAATTAACTCAAAATCTGCTGGTGGTGCTAAAGTAATATCTGGACTTATCTGATTGATAGTAGTTCCAATAGTAGCTGTAGACTGGGCAATTATCACATCAGCCTCCTCTAAATCATTGGATAAGGCTCCACAGGTACCTACACGAATTAGAGTCTTCGCCCCTAACATCTTAAGTTCCTCTAAAATAATGGAGATAGATGGTACCCCCATCCCAGTTGTCTGAATAGAAACTTCAACACCATTGAAAGTTCCTGTGTATCCATACATTTGACGATAATCTGTATATAGTTTTGGATTATCCAAGAACTTCTCTGCCATATATTTAGCACGCTCTGGATTTCCTGGTAATAATACAATCTCTGCTACTTGACCTTCCTTAGCCTCTACATGAATTGGCATAATTTAATTCCCCCTTGATTAATTTAATGGTTATAAAAATTATTTAGTTTGTTACTAATAGCTTAATTCATTCAAGCTATTTTTAAACTTACTTTTTAATAAATATTAATATGTAATATCATTAGACGTCAGACGACTATACTATTTAATTCTTGGCTATTATTAAAACTCCTTCTTTCTAATTTAATTTTTTAAATTAATCAATAAATAATTTGTTTTTAACAAATCTTATTAATGAATTGGTCTTATAGATATGTTGGTTTAAAATGAAACTCAATGGATATTGCGACACTTTTAAACCCCAGTGTATAGTGTATAGTTGAGAGTGGATAGTTAAGTACAAAACCTTAAATCATAAAGTATTTAATCTTTTTACTATCAACTATACACTATCCCTACGAGTTTAAAGAACAAAACTCTTCGTGTAAAAACCACTATCAACTGACACAAAGTGTCGCTTTATATCTATATCACCTAAATTTCTATAGTGACATAAGAGTTAGCCTTAATATTATTATAATTAACATAGCTTAGGGGGAAATTGTGTGTTTCGAATTATTCTATTTACCACCTTTATCTATACTACTTATAAATGGAGTGATTGGAGAAATTGGAGATTATATTACCCATCTGTCCTCTTTTTTATCATCTGTAGCCTGCTTTATAACCTGCTTTATTATAATTATCCTTTATGGAAATTTGAACCGTTACCGATTATCGAAAGGCTTCTTCCTAATAATACATTGATCTCTATAACCGTTAGCTTTACTATCTTTCCCTGTACTACCTTGCTCTATCTAAGCCATCTACCAAAAGGAAAGAAAGAATTAATTTATATGTTGACATGGGTCTTATTTTACACATTAATCGAGCTGATATCTATCCCTTGCCAAGCAATCTCTTATCATAATGGATGGCATCTAGGTTACTCTATTATCTTTAATATAATCACCTTCTCTATTCTAAGAATTCACCACAAAAGGCCCTTAGTAGCCTGGGGATTTGTCTTTATAGCTATAGTTATAATATCAGCCTACTTTAAATTGCCACTTGATAGTATAAAATAATTTCGATTGATTAAATTTTAACTAAGTATAGGATATAGCTATGTAAATTCAAAGTGAAACTTAATGGGTATATTACGACAATTTAAGTTTTAGCTACGGGTTTTAACCCGTAGTATAACATGTCATCATCACCACAGGTTGAAACCTGTGGCTAGTAAATTTATCATTATAAAAAGTATCGCACTATCTCTATATAGCGTTATAGTTAAATTTTATTATAGGTCCGTTAGTCTATAATAAAAAGAAGAACTGCCATGGCAGTTCTTCTTTCACACAAATATTTAATTATTCTTAAGAAAATCAAAAATTTCATTCAAATCAGGTAAGTCACCGATCTCATAGACCTTAGCAAAAATAACCTTTCCCTCTTCATCTAAGATAATATTTGCTCGCTCTGAAAATCCATCCTCGTCTCTAAAGATCCCCATCTTCTGAGCAAAATCTCCATGGGGCCAGAAATCAGCAGGCATCAAGAGTTTCTCTATTCCTAAATGTTCTCCCCAAGCTTTTTTAGTATAGATAGAATCAATACTCAACCCTAGTGGAACAGTATTTAACTCCTTTAATTTATCATAATTACTCTCTAAATCGCTCATCTGGTTGGCACAAACCCCAGTCCATGCCAAAGGATGGAAGGATAAAAGCACCTTCTTTCCTCTAAAATCACTTAATTTAATCTCTTTATCATATTGAGTCTTAAAAGTATAATCTTCAACTTGTGTACCAACTTTAATTACTTCACCCATTTTCATTCCCCCTTATAGATATATGTAACTTTATTGCTAATAGTTATCAATAGTGTTTATTTATATTATAACAACTTATACCAATTATGTCAAACTTCTAAATTAAAAATCTTCTAATATTATAATCTCCCTTGCAAAGTTTTTTATCCAAAATTGATTATAAACTCTTCTATATCTTACATCTTCTATGCGCTAGTTATTCAATAAATAAAAAAGAGTGGCAGAAGCTTCTGCTACTCTTTTTAAACTAAATTAATTACATTACTAATGCTGCAATCCAAGCAAACAAGATCAAAGGAATATTAAAATGTAAGAAGGTCGGTACACACGTATCCCAGATGTGATCATGCTGACCGTCAGCATCTAATCCAGCAGATGGTCCTAAAGTACTATCAGAAGCTGGAGAACCTGCATCACCTAAAGCACCTGCTGTACCAACTAAGATAATTGTTGCCAGGGGACTAAACCCTAAACTTTGAGCTAAGGGTACATAGATTGCTGCAATAATTGGAATAGTCCCAAAGGAAGTTCCAAT
Organism: Orenia sp.; assembly: GCF_055140805.1. NCBI lineage: Bacteria > Bacillati > Bacillota > Clostridia > Halanaerobiales > Halobacteroidaceae > Orenia > Orenia sp. Next base: position 3,658 of record NZ_JBSQYM010000064.1, on the reverse strand, counting down.
TCCCATAGTAACTACTAAACCAACGATTAGCATCAATAATCCGCCGATAAATTGGCTTCCACCAATTCCACCTACAACAGATTGAACTATACTATCCACCCCACCTGTTGCTCTAATTACATCACCATAACCTGCAGCAATTAACATTACAAAAGCAATAAAGCCCATCATCTTAATTCCTTCATCGATTAAATCATGTAAGTCATTCCATTTAATACTTCCTGTTATTGTCATAATAATCAATCCAATCAAAGCTCCTAAAGGTAGAGATCCATATGCTAACTGAATAGCTAAAGCTGCAAACATAGCTACCAAAGAGAACACATGGGTTTTATTAAAAGTCACTTTATTTTCTCTACTAACTGCTACCTCTAACTGAGCTTGCTGAGCTGTATCGATCTCATAATCACGTTTATTACGATAAGTAAAGAAGATTGCCACTATTAGACCAAATAACATCCCTAAAGTTGGTATCCATAATACACTAGCAATCTGACCTAGAGTTACATCCATTCCATTAGCTGCCATCTCATCACGAATAATACCATGAAATATCAGACCAAATCCTGCTGGAATAGCCATATAAGGTGCTTGTAAACCAAAGGTTAAAGCTGAAGCCACAGCTCTACGATCAACCTTTAATTTATTGAATAATCCTAATAATGGTGGGATTAAAATAGGGATAAAAGCAATATGTACTGGAATTAAATTCTGAGATAAACTAGCAAAGATAGCCAGCATGAAAATAAATACTCCCTTTTTATTTCCAATTACCCTCTTCAAAGCTTTGCTATTACTGATTAAACCTACAATTCCTGTCTGCTGAACTGCTACAGCCAAAGCTCCCAATAAGATATAGCTTAAAGCAGTCTCGGCATTTCCCCCCATACCACCAATTAAGGTAGACATAGTCTCTTTTAATCCTAATCCACCTGTTAAACCACCAACAATAGCTGCTACTAATAGAGCTAAAATTACATTTAGATTGGCTAAACTTAGCCCAATCATTACTATGACTGATATAAGTACTGGATTCATTAAAAAAAACACCTCTCTCATTTTATTTATCTTTTTATCATATCATTACTTTAATTCGCTAAAGCAATAATAACATACCCTCTAATGAATGTCAAGATTTTTCAATTAACTTTAAGTTTTATTAGTTTTCTTAAATTCTAAGACTTTATATTAAGGTTATTTTAATATTTAATACATGTAAACCATAGACAAAATCTCTTAATATCTCTATCTCAATAGAAAAAACGGGCAAAAATCACCCGTTTTATAAAAATTAATTATTTAAGATTATCTCATCTGGATCTGGTCCTGTTCTACCCTCTTTATCAATCTTAACAACATAGGCATCTCTCTCACCTTTAGCAAAAGAGTTTGTATAACCAACTAACAGATACCCACCATCATTACTAACTGTAATATCCATAAATTCATCATGATCTATGCCACCATAAAGCTTTGACCACTCTTGCTGACCCTTAGCATCTATTTTGATCAGATAACCATCATAATCGCCTTTATTAGCAGAATTGCTATAACCAACTAACAGATATCCTCCATCTTCAGTTGGGGCTACTGACCTAAATCCATCATCACTCTCCTTAGTCCCATACGTATCAGAAAAGATTATCTCTCCCTGGCTATCCACCTTGACTATATATCCATCATAGAGCCAACTCTTAGTAGATCCACTGGCACCTATTAACAAATAACCTCCATCTTCAGTTCCAATTATCTTTTCAAACCTCTCATCTGAATCCTGCTCACCATAAGTTTGTTCAAAAACCTTATTACCTTCAGCACCCAGCTTTACTAATAGACCATCACCATCTCTATTAGCAAAAGAACTAGTATGACCAACTAATAAATACCCACCATCACTACTAGCTATAATATCATTAAAATAATCATTACTGCCAATATTATCATCATGATTATAAGTATACTCTAATAATTGATCATTATCATTAAATTTTACTAAATAACCATCATTACCTATCTTATTACTATAACCAACAGCTAGATATTCTCCATTATTAGTTGAATATAACTGATAGATCTGTTGATTACTCTTAGAATCATCTAATATATAGTCAGCTAACTTCTTCCCATCTTTCTTAGCAACTTTAACAATATAAGCATCGTTACTGAGATTTTTATTGTTACCTTTATACCCACCTAACAAATAATTTCCATCATCACTTGCTACTATACTGAAGAATAAATCCTCTTTGCCGTCAAAAAAATCATAGTTATAAAAAAGCTCCTTGCCTTGCTCATCTATTCCTACTAAATAGCCTGAAGGATAGACCCAATCCTTATTAAAGGAAGTAGTATAGCCTACTGCAAGATACCCATCTTCTCTGTTAGTTACTGCCTCAAAAGCATCATAACCAATTCCACCATAGCTTCTTTGCCAGACCTTAAGTATATCAATATCAATTTTTTCACTAATTTCTCCACCATAACCATCACAGATCTTGACCTCAACAGTATCAGTTATACTATAAGTTGGGGAGATATAAGTAACCCTTGCACCTTGCCCAATAATCTTGCCTTTATTTGCAGACCATAGATAAGTTAACTGATCATCATTTAAATCAATAGCACCAATACTAATGGTTGCTTTTCCTTCTTTATTTCTATCATCAATAGTAATAAATTTGGGATTAGCTACAAGGTTATTCACAACCTTAGGTAAGTAATTTCTAACTTCAACAGTAATAGTCCTTCTTACATCCATCCCTTCTCTATTTTTTATGCTAACCATGATATTATATAATCCTTCCTTATCTGGAGCAGTATAAGTAATCTGCTCACCCTCCCCTTCAATACTCCCATCATCTCCAGTTGCCCATTCATAACTTAACTCACCTTTAAAATTACCAGTATCAGCAGTCACTTCAATCTTCTCTCCAGGATGAATTATAGTCTTTTCCACTTCTAAAGAGAGTTCTAAATTTCTTACAGTAATTAGTCTACTAGTTGATACTTCTCCACCTTGATTATCAGTAACAATAACAGTAATTTTATAACTACCACCAACATTTGGTGGGAAATAAGTAATTTGCTCTCCCTCTCCAAAAATTCGTCCATCTTCTACTAGCCATTGATAGTGCAATTGATCCTTATCAAGATCATCAGCTTCTACTACAATCTTAACTGATTCGCCAAGACCAATAGCCTCTTTACTTACATAAATAGTCTTAATTACTGGACTATGATTTTTCTTAGCCCCTTTAGCCTCGAAGTTAATCGAAAATAATAATAGAAAAGAACAACTTAATATTAAAAATAACCCTCTCTTTCTTATCATCTCTCCCTCCGTTTCTATAATAAGTGCTTAGATAAGCACTTATTAATATAGATAAACAACCATAAAATAGAATTTAAATATGAGGTTATATAGAAAAAATGAGATACTTTCATGTCAGAAATCAGGAATCTGGAATCAGTCTGTTCCACTGATAACTAGTTCCTGACTCCTGATTCCTAAAAGGGTCACAATACCCCTATTAAATTACACTTTAGACTTGGACACCTATATATGGATAAACAACTTTAGAATGTAATATAAAACCCACCTCACCCCTAACCCCTCTCCTCATATCAGGAGAGGGGAATAAAAGATGCTTTAGTCCTC
>NZ_JBSQYM010000063.1:0-16162 GCF_055140805.1 Orenia sp. | reverse complement strand
ACAGTGTTTTAACCTGTGGCGATATTATGAGTTCTACAGAAGCTACGGGTTAAAATCCGTAGCTAATTGAAATGTTAAATCTTTAATGCCATATATATAAATATTTTTTTATCTTTAATTATAGAGAATATTATTGTAAAATTATAGTAGTGATAGTTTAAATGATTTCTAGCTATAATATTTAGTAGTATGGTCTTAGATTATAATCTATTAAATAGGAGTGAAATAAATGCTGGAAGAGGTAGTTAAATTCGATTGGAAGCTGTTTGTTTATAGGGTCTATCAAAAAGCAAAGACAGTAGATATATTTGTTAATGCTATGAGTTTGGTTTACACAACTTTATTATCATTGGTGCCATTATTAATCTTCTCTTTTTATATAATGACTCTATTTAATATCTTTGGTGGGATGGATAGGATAATCAATGCTTTAAAAGAGATAATTTTAGAAAATTTAGCTACTGGGACTGGTGAAATTGTAATTAGATATTTAGAAGATTATGTTACTAATGTAGATATTACCCAGCTAGGAGTGATTAGTTTCTTCTCTTTGGTAATAGTAATAGTCTTTATGTTAGCTAGAATTGAAATGACCTTCAATAAGATCTGGGGAGTAGAGGAGCACCGTGATGTTTTTAAACGTTTTGTTGCTTTTTGGACCTTTGTTACTCTGGGTACTTTTTTGATTACTTTATCTTTGAGCTTGACAATTTCTGTGATTAGCTCTTATTTGAGCCCAAATTTAATTGAAATTTCTACTGGGAATACATATATCTTTCGTTTTATTTCAATTATTTCATATTTTTTAATCTTTATTGTAGGTTATTATTTAATTCCAAATACAGATGTAGAGCCTTTGGCTGCTATTGTGGGTGGCTCAATCAGTGGTTTTTTATTCAATTTAGCTAAAACTCTTTATAAAGTTTATACAAAGCATGCAGTTGGTTATAGTCAGATTTATGGTTCTTTATCGGTGATACCTCTCTTTTTAGTCTGGTTATATCTAGTCTGGATGATTACCTTATTAGGAGCAGTTATCTGTTATGTCTTTCAAAATAGATCTAACTTACATCACTTTAATACTTTACAGGACATTACAATTGGTATTCAAAATATAATTCCAATTGCAATCTTAGTTGTAATCTGTAAAGATTTTATAGATAGGAAGTCAACAGGGATAACCTTTGAGGGATTAGCCAATAAAATTAATATTCCTGTTGAAATAATCGAAGATAATATCAGAGGTCTAATGTCAGAGAACTTAATTACGGTTACTAAAGAGAATAGATACATTCCAATAACTACCTTACAAAGGATATCTTTATGGGAGATATGTGAACTTTTACTCTTTAAACAAGAGGTATCTATTGAAGAGATATTTGCTGATGAAGAAATCTGTGGGGTATATACTAGTGTCAAAGATGAATTGAGAAAGCACTTAGATGGCTTAACTATTACTGATTTATTAGATGAAGAATGTTGATATTAAGATTGAGTCTAGGTATGAGTTTAAGCAAAATTATCTAAACTTATACTTAAACTTACACTCAAACTAAATAAAAGTAGGTGAGTAGAATGAAGTTAGTCAGATTTAAAGTAGAAAATGAGATTAAATATGGTATCTTAGAGGATAATAAGATAAAAGAGATTGAAGGGGATATCTTTAAAGATTATCAAGCAGTTAACATAATCTATCAATTATCAGAGGTGGAGCTATTATCTCCATGTGAGCCTAGCAAAATAGTATGTGTAGGTCTTAACTATAAAGATCATGCCAAGGAATTAAATATGGACCTTCCTAATGAACCAGTTGTTTTTATGAAGCCATCAACTGCTGTAAGCAATCCTAATCAGAAGATTAAATATCCTAAAATGAGTAAACAAGTTGATTATGAAGCAGAATTGGCTATTGTAATTAAAGATGAGATTCAAGGTTTAAAAGCAACAGAGGTTGAAGAGCATATTTTAGGATATACTTGCTTTAATGATATTACTGCCAGAGATCTACAAAGTAGAGATGGTCAGTGGACTAGGGCTAAGTCCTTTGATGGATTTGCTCCTTTAGGACCAATAATAGCAACTGATTTAGATGCTGATAACTTGGGGATTGAATTGATCCATAATGGAGAAATTAAACAAGACTCTAATACAAATCAAATGATATTCTCAGTTAAGGAATTGGTTAGCTTTATTTCTCAAATAATGACTTTAAAAGCTGGTGATATCATAGCCACAGGAACTCCTCCAGGAGTGGGCAGTGTAGAAATAGGTGATAAAGTAGAAGTAAAGATTGAAGGAATAGGAAGCTTAGTCAATGAACTTAGTTAATAAAGAGGAGCAAAGTTATTATTTTAGCAAATCAAATAACAGTTAAAAGACTAATAATCATTAAAATAGATGTACTTTAATGGGGGAGATAAAGAGTGGATTTTGATATTATAATCCTTCTTGATATTATAGTTACAATTTTAGTTTCTTATAAATTCTTTACTCTAATCAAAGAAACACGAGCTATTCAATTATTAAATGGTGTATTAGTATTATTCTTGATTAGATTTGCCAGCAAACTCTTGGGGCTTAAAATATTCAACTCCTTACTAGATCAAATAAAGACTCTAGTTTTAATTGCTCTTCCTGTTGTCTTTCAGCCAGAATTGCGTAGGGCTTTGGAGCAGATTGGAAGGGGTAAGGTACTTAACTATTTGACAAGAAAGGATAAGTTTAAGACCTATATTGATAAGTTAGTAGCTGCTGTAATGAGGCTGAGTCGTGATAAAGTAGGGGCTTTAATTGTCTTAAAAAGAAGTACAGGATTACGTGATATAATCGATACAGGGGTAGAATTAGATGCTAAACTATCACCAGAATTATTGGGTAATATCTTTATTCCCAAAAGTCCCTTACATGATGGTGCTGTGATTATAGATAATGACAGGATAATAGCAGCAAATTGCCTGTTGCCACTAACTAAGAATCAAAGGTTGAGTCAGAGCTTAGGAACCAGGCATAGAGCTGCTATAGGAATAAGTGAAGAGACTGATGCTTTTGTGATAATAGTTTCAGAGGAGACAGGGATGGTCTCTACTACTTATGAAGGAAAGATTAAATATGGTTTGGATGAATTTACGTTAAAGGAGAAACTATTCACAAAATTTGAGGAGTTAGATATTAATTAAGAATAATAAATCTAAATTCAGTGGTATTAAAATTATATATTCTGAAATATCTTGATTAGTTGTTAAGATATTTATGTAGCAGTCCTATAATTAAATTTAATTGTAGGGCTGTATTTATATTATAGGTTCGTGACTCTAGAGTATAATTTAACCATGGCGTTATATAAAGATAGTGCGACAGTTTCAGCCCCCCTCTAACTCCCCCCTGATAAGGGGGAGAATAAAAATATGTCTTTAAGTCCTCCCCTTATCAGGGGGAGGATTAGGTGGGGGGGCTTTTAGAAACTGTCGCAATCTACCCATTGAGTTTCATTTTAAATTCACATACCTATATAGATATTCACTGAAACTATAGAATAAAGTCTTGGGATTGTAGTATTTAGCATTTAATTTTGATAAAATTAAAGGAGGAGATAGTCTTAAAGCAGAAATTATATGATAATTATTAGAAAGTAAAGGAGGAATTACATAATGACTAGTTATGATGAACAGATTAGCAAAAATCTTGAGGCAATAGATCAGCTCCATCAAGGATATGATGAACTGGCAGAAGCCTTAGAGGTAATCAATAAGAGTTCTAATAAAACTTATGGTCTATCTTTGAGGTTTGTTCCTAAAAGAGGGATATATTTCATAGAGGGTGGATGGATTAAACCTTTAGAAGCACTACCTTCAATAGATGATATTGATGAATTTGAATTTATCAATAAGCATGGAGAAGAGCTCAAGTTAAAGATAACCTATAAAGGTGGAGAAGTATTTATTCTTGACTAGAAAACTTTTAGATTAATAAATGACTAAAATATTGAAATACCCAGTCGCTTGTGGACTGGTTTTTTTATTTTTAGTAAGCATTGAATAAATAATAAGTGATCTTTTTGTTTAGTCTATATTTATGAATTGTTAAATAACAAGCAAATTAAATTTATATGGTTAATCAATTTTAAGCAAGATGATATTAAAAGTTGTCATTAGCAGATGGGGACATCCTTTTAAGTATTGATAAGTTATTTGTTCTGTACTTCAATACTTACTTAGAATTAGGGATATCAAGGCTAATAATGATATTATAATAAATTATCACTTGGCAAATTATAACTTGTCATCATCTGATTTGAATAAATTCATGTCATCAATTTATCTTCTCTATATTAAATAATGTCACTAATATATATTGACATAATGTTAAATTGAATTCCTTGTCTCCAATATACCGTGGTGGTATGATGTAAGTAAGTTGAACAAGTCGATAAGTGAATAAGAAAATAACAATATAAGATTAAAGTATTGTTTAACAGTAAATTTATAAACTTTAACTTGGGGAGGAATATTAAATGAGACAAAGAATTCAAAAGCTTGGACGTTTTCTTAGTGGAATGGTCATGCCAAATATAGGTGCATTTATTGCATGGGGATTCATTACAGCCTTATTTATTCCAGCAGGTTGGATGCCAAATGAGGCTTTAGCTACTATGGTTTCACCAATGATTACTTATCTTTTACCAGTTTTAATTGGTTATACTGGTGGTAAGATGGTAGGTGATATTAGAGGTGGAGTAGTTGGTGCTGTGGCAACGATGGGGGTTATTGCAGGAACCCATATACCTATGTTTTTAGGTGCAATGATTATGGGACCTGTTGGTGGTTTAGCAATTAGGAAATTTGATGAAATGATTAAAGGAAGAGTTAAATCTGGCTTTGAAATGCTGGTTAATAACTTTTCAGCTGGTATTATTGGAATGGCAGTAGCTATAATAGCTAACTTATTGATTGGACCGATTGTTACCTCTTTAAATAGTATGTTAGGTGCTGGTGTAGAAGCAATAGTTAAGGCGGGATTATTGCCTGTGGCTTCACTTCTGATTGAACCAGCTAAGATATTATTCTTAAACAATGCTATCAATCATGGAGTATTAACTCCACTTGGTATGCAAGAAGTTACTGAAGTTGGAAAGTCCATTTTTTTCTTGTTAGAAGCAAACCCTGGTCCTGGTCTTGGTATCCTTTTAGCATATTGGTTTGCTGGTAAAGGAAATGCTAAACAGTCTGCACCAGGAGCAGCACTGATTCATTTCTTTGGAGGAATCCATGAGATTTACTTTCCTTATATATTAATGAAGCCTTCATTACTTTTAGCAGTCATTGCTGGTGGAGCAGCTGGAGTATTTACCTTCTCTATAACTGGTGCTGGTCTAGTAGCAGCTGCAGCTCCAGGAAGTATCTTTGCAGTATTAGCAATGACTCCTAGAGGAAACTTCGGTGGAATTATGGCAGGTGTACTTATAGCTGCAGCAGTATCCTTCTTTGTTGCATCTGCAATTTTAAAAGCATCAAAAGATGTTGATGATAATTTAGATAATGCCACTAAACAGATGAAAGAGATGAAAGGAAAGAAGCAAGTATCTATTTCTACAAAAAACACTGGAGAAATAAATAAGATTATTGTGGCTTGTGATGCAGGTATGGGTTCTAGTGCAATGGCAGCTTCACAGGTTAGAAATAAGGTTCAAAAGGCAGGGCTAGATATAGAAGTAGATAACTCTGCAGTAGATGAAATCCCTCAAGATGTTGATCTTGTAATTGTCCATAAGGAGTTATTGGATAGAGCTAAAAAATCTGCTCCTGGAAAAGAGTATATTCCAATTGAAACCTTCTTAAATAATCCAGTTTATGATGAACTTGTAGAGAGGTTAAAAGCTGAAAAGCCAAAAGTAATCTAATAAATTTATGGAAGAATTGAAAGGGATTATATATTAAAGTAATGAGTTGCTGACAACTCATTACTTTACCCTCTTTTTTCTCTATAAGTATAAAAAGGGGAGATGCTATGAGGTTAAATAATCTATCTTCTAGACAGAAAAGAATTATCGCCATTTTAATAGAGGCCTCTAATGTTGTTACTATCAAAGAACTAGCAGATGAAATAGGTGTTAGTAAAAGAACTATCAATAGAGAGTTAGCAAGTTTAAGAGAGGCTTTAAAAGAGTTTGACTTGACTTTGCAATCAAAACCAGGGGTTGGACTATTTATAGAAGGCAAGGAAGAGCTTTTAGAAAGAGCTCAGAAGGGTTTAAAAGAGGTGTCAGCAAAGAAGGACTTAACTCCACAAGAAAGATACACTTATATTATTGAGGAATTTCTGTTATCAGATCGTTTTCAAAAATTAACTGCTCTTGCTTATAAGCTAGCAGTAACTGAAGCAACTATTAGTTATGACTTAAATAAAGTTGCTAAGTGGTTTGAGAAAAGAGGACTCTCTTTGGTTAGAAAACAAGGGGTAGGTGTTTATTTAAAGGGTTCAGAAGCATCCTTTAGAAGAGCTGTAATCGATTTTTTATATGATAACATGGAAAAAGAAGATATTTTAACTTTAATTCGTAATAGCCTAAATAATAAGCTGGCTAGTAAAGAGACAATAGCAGCAAGGATTAGAGAGAAGATATTAGACTTTATGAATATGAATATGCTTTCTGAGTTAGAAAAAGCAGTTGATGAAATTTTAAAAGAAGCTAAATTTAATATGGTGAACACGTCATATATAGGATTGATAATTCATCTAGCTTTAGCTATTAATAGACTAGAAGCTGGAGAGAAGATATATATTAATAAAGATAAATTAGATAGATTAAAGTTGAGCAAGGAGTATGAGATTGCACAGAAGCTATCTGCTAAATTAGAAGAAGTATTTGATTTGATAATTCCAATAGAAGAGATAGCCTATATAGCTATGCATTTAAAGGGGGCTAAATTAATGAATAAACTTGAATTTAATGGAGATCCCTTAGCTGTTGAAAAGCTTGAGATTATCAAATTGGCTCGTATATTAGTCAAAGAGGTAGAGCAGGAATTAAGAGTAACAATTTCAGATGATGTCACTTTAATATCAGGATTAGTAACTCATCTAGAACCAGCAATTTCTAGAATTAAAATGGGGATGGAAATTAGAAATCCTATCTTAGCTGATTTAAAGAAGGAGTATAGTGATATCTTCTCTGCTACTAGGCAAGCAGCCAATAAGCTAGCAGAGCTAATAGAAGCAAATATACCTGATTCAGAGATTGGATTTCTTACAATGCATATTGCTGCAGCAGTAGAAAATGCAAATAAATATAAAGCCAAAGTCTTACTGGTATGCTCTAGTGGGATTGGTAGCTCTAAAATTTTAGCTACTCGATTGAGAAAGACAATTGAAAGTTTAGAGATAATTGATGAAGTAGCTGCCTTCTCTTTAGAGGATAATAAGGTGGCCGAAGAGGATGTAGACCTTATAATCTCAACTATCCCTATCGATAATTATCAGGATAAATTAGTCGTAGTATCTCCTATCTTATTACCAGAAGAGGTACAAAGAATCAAAAGAAAGATAAGAGAAGTTGAGGTGGCTAACTTAGAACGAGATAGACAAAGAGAAGTAAAGAAAGATGATAGAATAGAAGATGAATTAGAGGTCATGTCCAAGATATCTAATGATATTATCAGTATCTTAAAGAATGTAAAGGTTAAAAAGGTGGCTATTAAGAATTATGATCAGATTATTAGAGAGGTGAGTAAGGAAGATTTTATCCCTCTTAATGCCAATTCTGAGGTGATATATAATGCTTTAAAAGCTCGTGAAAAGAAGGGTTCAACGATAATTCCAGAGATGAAGCTTACTTTATTACATGCTAGAGCAGAGGGAATTGACCAACCCTTTATAGGATTGATCATGCTAGATGAAGTAGTTTCATTATCAGGACCTAATAATTTAGAGCAAGAAGTCGATAGGATTATTGTTTTATTAGCCCCCAAGGAGCTTATTGTTGAAGAGATTCAATTAATCAGTAGCTTTAGTGCCTCAATAATTGAAAATAAAGATTTTCATAATGTTATTAGAGAAGGCAATAAGGAAGAATTGATAGATTATTTAAGAAAAGTGATGGAAGATTATTATAGAACCCTATTTAAATAAGTTAATAAGGAGGAGATAATTATGTTTGGGTTATTTAAAAAAAATAAGAAAAATGATGTCAAAGAAGAGAGTACAATCTTAAGTAAAGATGCTATTGTTTTGGGTGCAGAGAGTGTTGATAAAGATAAAGCAATAGAGATGTCAGGTCAACTGTTAGTAGATGGAGGATATGTTAGCTCAGCTTATATAACAGGAATGAAAGAGAGAGAGGAGAAGGTAACGACTTATATAGGCAATGGTGTAGCTATACCCCATGGGACAAGTGAAGCTAAAGAGCATATAGCCAAGTCAGGTATCTCTTTTATTCAGTTTCCAGAGGGTGTTGATTTTGGTACTGGAGAGCTATGCCATTTGGTTATTGGGATTGCAGGAAAGGGAGATGACCATATAGAGATTCTTCAGAACTTAGCAACCATCTGTCAAGAGGAAGAAGAAGTACAAAAATTAATTGATACTGATGATAAAGACTTTATTCTTAATACACTTGTTTAGGGAGGGATAATCATGAAAAAGGCAGTACATTTTGGGGCTGGAAATATAGGTAGAGGTTTTATTGGTCTATTACTAGGCTTATCAGACTATGAAGTGGTCTTTGTTGATGTAAATGAAGAGATACTTGCTGCACTGAATAAGAATAACAGATATAAGGTATTAGAAGTCGGTGGAGCAGAAGAGAAAGAGTACACAGTCAATAATGTTAGAGGAATTAATGGCAAGGAGATTTCAACAGTTGCTAAAGAGATAGCAGATGCAGATATAATTACAGCAGCAGTAGGACCTAATAATTTAAAGTTTATTGCTCCAGCAATTGCTGATGGCCTTAAGTTGAGATTGGAGAAGGCTAGACCTACAGAGCTTAATATTATAGCTTGTGAGAATGCTGTAAAGGCCTCAACAGAATTAAAGGATTATGTATATCAGAATTTAGATGAAGATTTGCACGAAAAAGTAGACTTATATATCGGATTTCCAGATTCAGCAGTTGATAGAATAGTACCTCCACAAGAGATCAATGAATCTTTAGAAGTTAAGGTAGAACCTTTTAAGGAATGGATTGTTGATCAGACTCAATTCAAAGGTGAAATACCAGAGATTGAAGGAATGAATTTAACTGACAATTTAGTAGCTTTTGTTGAGCGTAAAATCTTTACTCTCAATACAGGACACTGTGGAACAGCTTATATGGGATACTATAAAGGTTATCAATATATTCATGAAGCGATTAAAGATGAAGAAATCTACAAGACAATCAAAGAAGCTTTAAGGGAATCTGGTAGTAGCTTAATTGAGTTTTATGGTTTTGATGAAGATACTCATCAAAGTTATATTAGTAAAATCTTAAAGAGATTTAAAAATCCAGCTTTAATGGACTCTGTAACAAGGGTAGGGCGTGATCCTTTAAGAAAATTAGGTGCAAAGGATAGACTGGTTAAGCCTGCCTCAAGAGCAGTTGAAATGGGTAAATTCCCTACTAACTTAGCAAAGTGTATTGCCTTAGGATTTTTATTTGATGTAGATGGCGATGAAGCTGCTCAAAAGATTCAAGATAAGATTGAAAAAGAAGGAATTGAGCGTACTTTAGAAGCGGTTACAGGTCTTGCTCCTGAAGGTGATTTAAGTCAAGAAGTATTAAAAAAGTATAAAGAGTTAAAGGGCACTAAATAGATTATATTAAATGGTTCAACAATGAATTTTGTGATTAACACTAATTGTAGCTAAAGATATAATTTTAAGAATCTGGAATCAGAAGTCAGAAATCTGTGAAGTATACTGATCCCAGATCCCCGATAACCGATTTTTTATATTTCATTATTAGTTATCAATTTGATTTTTCACAAAAGTCGTGGAAGAGCCCATTAATGTTAAAAGTAGGTGATGTTACTTCATCCCTATTTTTAATTTTTTGTTTATATAATAGATAAGTTGGGAATAATTTATATAAACTTAATAGTTTTTATACTCAACAACTTCTTCATTACAAGGTATAATAAAGAAAAATTTTAAAAATTTGAAACTATTAATATTGATTTAGTTGAAATTAATTATTCTATAACATATAATAAAAAAGGACTAGCTGATTAAGCTGGTCACATTTGATAAGTTAAAGAATATAATAAGCTAGAAGGAGGTGAAAAAGTGGGAGAGTTGTTTGGAACTGATGGTGTTAGAGGTGAAGCAAATACCTTTTTAACAGCTGAGATGGCTTTTAAGATTGGTAAAGCAGGTGCTTACTATTTATCACAAAAGAAGGCAAATCCTAAAATATTGATTGGAAAAGATACTAGAATTTCAGGTGATATGTTAGAAGCGGCATTGATAGCTGGAATTACTTCTTTAGGTATAGATGTAGTCAAGGTTGGAGTAGTGCCTACACCAGTTGTAGCATATCTTACTAAGCATAAGGAAGTTACAGCAGGTATTATGATCTCTGCTTCCCATAATCCTGTTCAAGATAATGGAATTAAATTCTTTAATGATAATGGATTCAAGCTATCTGATCAACAAGAGGATGCTATTGAAGAGATTATCTTAAACTCTTTAGATAAACTTCCAGTACCAGCAGGAGATAAGGTAGGTAAGGTTGAGTTTATCCATCATAGTTTAGATGAATATATAGATTATATTAAGAAAACTGTCGATGGTGATTTTTCTGGACTGAAAGTAGTAGTAGATGCTGCTAATGGAGCTGCTTATGAGTTAGCACCTAGATTATTAGCAGAGTTAGGTGCAGAGGTTATTGCTCTTAATAATAAGCCAACAGGATTAAATATCAATGTAGATTGTGGTTCTACTCATCCTGAAATCCTTCAGCAGGCTGTCTTAGATAACAAGGCTGATTTAGGAATTGCCCATGATGGTGATGCTGATAGAGTGATTGCTGTTGATGATAAAGGTGAACTGGTTGATGGAGATTATATTTTGGCTATCTGCGGTCGTCAGCTAATAAAAGAAGGTAAATTAGCAGATAATACAATAGTAGCTACAAAATATAGTAACTTAGGCTTACAACAAGCTATGAATGAGGTAGATGCCAAAGTTTCAGTTGTAGGAAATGGTGACCGTTATGTTTTAGCTGAAATGATGGATAAAGACTATATTCTAGGTGGAGAGAAGTCAGGTCATATTATCTTCTTGGATTACAACACTACTGGTGATGGTGTATTAACCGCATTACAATTAATTAATGTAGTTAAGAAAAGAGGCAAGAATCTATCTCAACTACGCCAAGAGATGACTGAATTTCCCCAACTATTAGTTAATGTAAGAGTAACTAATAAGGATTGGGAGGAAAGTTCTGCAATTAATGAGGCTATTGCAGAGGTAGAAGCAACTTTGGCTGGTGAAGGTAGAATCTTTGTTAGGGCTTCTGGAACTGAACCTGTAGTTAGAGTAATGGTTGAAGGGAAAGATGAGGCTCAAATAGAAGAGCTAGTCAATAAGGTAGCTTGTGTTGTAGAGGCAGAGTTAAATTAAAAGGCAATGTACAATTGACAATTAACAATTGTCAATTAAGATCAAAATAGGATTAATATGATTTTAATTGTACATTGTGCATTGTACATTGTTAATTGGTTTATAATTATAGCGCCCGAACTTACAATTAGCACTTAATAAAGAGTAAATAATAAAGAATATCGGATGTTCTTCATTAACTATTATTTATTCTTTGGTCAATTGTAAGTTGACGAGGAGGGGGATTATCGAACTTTCGGCGGATACCCCCAGGCTAGAGCTATTAGCCTAGAACTAAATTCTTAAAAATTAGGAGTAATCCTAATTACAAAGGAATTTAGAATAGCTAGTTTGAACTTTGAAATTTAAATATACTGGAGGTAATCTATATGTGTGGAATTGTCGGTTATATTGGAAAGCAAGAGGCTACTCCTATTTTGGTAGAAGGATTAAAGAAGTTGGAGTATCGTGGCTATGATTCAGCAGGGATTGCGTTATATAATGATGGAAGTACTGATATCTTTAAAATAGTCGGTAAATTGGATAACTTAAAAGGATTAACTGATAAAGAAGAGCCTAAGGGGAGTATTGGAATTGGTCATACCCGTTGGGCAACTCACGGTAAACCATCTACTCCTAATTCTCATCCCCATACTAGTGCTAACGGAAAGTTTACAGTAGTTCATAATGGGATTATTGAGAATTATATGAAGTTGAAGGAAGAATTAAAGGGTAAAGGTTATGAATTTAACTCAGAAACTGATACTGAGGTAATCCCTAACTTAATTCAGGACAATTATGATGGTGATTTAGAAGAAGCAGTAAGAAAGACAATTGCTAGATTAGAAGGTGCTTATGCCTTAGTAATCTTATCTTCTGAAGAGCCTGATAAATTGATTACTGTAAGAGAAGACAGTCCTTTAATTATAGGTTTAGGAGAAGGAGAGTACTTTATTGGTTCTGATATTCCAGCTATTTTAAAGCACACTGATGAAGTTTATATCTTAGATGATGGTGAAATGGCCGTAATTACTCGTGCGGGAGTAGAGTTATCTACGGTAACAGGCGATCAAGTAGATAAAGGTGTATTTAAGGTTGATTGGGATCCTGGGATGGCAGAGAAATCAGGGTTTGACCACTTTATGTTAAAAGAGATTCATGAACAGCCAGAGACTTTAAGAAGATGTACTGCTGGTAGGCTAACAGAGACAGATATAGAGTTAGCTAATTTCAATTTAACAGCAGAAGACATTAACTCCTATAATAAGATTTATATTGTAGCGTGTGGAACTGCCTATAATTCTGGATTGGTTGGAAAGTATGCAATTGAGAAACTGGCAAAGATTCCAGTAGAGATAGATGTTGCTTCAGAATTTAGATATAGAGATCCATTAGTAGATGAAAGTACTCTAGTAGTTGTTGTTAGTCAATCTGGAGAGACAGCAGATACTTTAGCAGCTTTAAGAGAAGCTCAGGATAAAGGTGCTAAAGTAGTGGCTATTTGTAATGTGGTTGGTAGTACAATTGCCCGTGAAGCCGATGATGTTATCTATCTGCAAGCTGGACCAGAGATTGCAGTTGCTTCTACTAAAGCTTACATTGGAATGCTAATGTCCTTTTATATGCTAGCTATCTATTTTGCTAGAGCCAAGAAGACATTAAGTGATACAGAAAGTAAGAGATTAATTGATGGACTTAAGGCTCTACCTAATCAGGTACAGGATATTATTAATAATAGTGAAGAAGAGATTAAAGAATTATCTAAAGGATATGCAGACCATGAGCATGCCTTCTTTATTGGAAGAAGTATCGATTATGCTGTAGCTGTAGAAGGTCAATTAAAATTAAAAGAGGTTTCTTACCTCCATTCAGAAGCCTATCCAGCTGGTGAATTAAAGCATGGAACCTTAGCTTTGATTGAAGAAGGGATTCCAGTAATCGCTTTAGCGACTCAAAAATCAGTAATTGATAAGACTTTAAGTAATATCAAAGAGGTCAAAGCTAGAGGTGGAGTTGTAACTGGGATTATTATTGAAGGTGAAGATGAGATTGAAGATTTAGATTATAGAATTGAAATACCTAAGACAGATGAGTTATTGACTGCTATTTTGTCAGTAGTACCAACTCAATTATTAGCGTATTATGTAGCTGTAGAGCGCGGTTGCGATGTTGACCAGCCACGTAACTTAGCTAAGAGTGTAACGGTAGAATAAGTTATTAGAAATAATCCCTTGAGTTTAAACTCAAGGGATTATTTCTTTTATTATATCAAATAACAACTGGGGTTCTATATAAATAAAGCTGTTTGACTACAATCTAATCTAAATATCAATTAAATTTTGATCAGAGCAAGGAGAAATAGGAAATTTGTAGAAGTTATTTATAGAAGAAGATAATAGATAAGGAGTTAGATGATGAAGGGGATAGGGATTGATATTATCGAGATTGAACGGATTAAAGATGCTATTTTAAGTAAAACTAGTTTTAAGGATAGATTCTTTACAGAGGGTGAGATTGCTTATTGTGAGTTACATAAATCTCCTTGGAGTCATTATGCTGGTCGCTTTGCAGCTAAGGAAGCTGTGGTTAAGGCTTTAGGAACAGGTTTTAGAGGCTTTAAATGGCAGGATATAGAGATAGTGAAAGATGATTTAGGAAAACCTAAAGTTGTATTGCATAATCAAGCCGATAAACTTGCTCAAGAAGTGGGGATAACAGATATTATGATTAGTATCTCTCATAGTAGAGATTATGCAGTTGCAAATGCAGTAGCGATATGATAATCAGTTTATAGTGTATAGTTGAGAGTTGATAGTTAAAAGATTTAAAAAACTTTACTAACTTTCAACTATAAATTATCAACTATCAACTGTTTTTTCTGGGGGTGGTTAAGATGAAGGTAGTAACAGGGGCTGAGATGAAAGAGGTTGATAGATATACTATTGAAGAGGTTGGTATCTCTGGTTTAGTTTTGATGGAGAATGCAGGCAGAGAGGTTGCTCAAGCTGCTGTAGAACTGTTAGATGATTTAAAGGATAGAATGGTAATCGTCTTAGCAGGTAGAGGAAATAATGGTGGAGATGGTTTTGTTGTCAGTAGATTATTGATAGAGCAGGGATTTGAAGTCAAGACTATTCTGTTAGGCAAGAAAGAAGATATCAGTGGAGATGCTAAGCTAAATTTAGATATTTTAGATAAGTTAGAGGCTAAAGTATGGGAGATAAGCAGTAAAGAAGAGGTTCTAGAGCTAAAGTTGCTATTAGATAAGTCGGATTTAATAGTAGATGCTCTCTTGGGTACAGGAATTAAAGGAGAATTGAGGGGCTTATATCCTGAGGTGATTACTATGGTCAATAATTCACCTACGGCTGTGCTTGCAGTGGATATTCCATCAGGTGTAGAAGCAGATACAGGAAAAATTGCAGATATAGCTGTCAGAGCCGACCAGACTATCACCTTTGCTTTACCAAAGATAGGAACTATACTCTATCCTGGAGCAGATTTTGTAGGTGATCTACAGATAGCTGATATTGGAATTCCTCAGATGGTTATTGCTAAACAGGAATTTAAGGTAGATTTCATTACTTCCGAATTTATTAATAAATTACTTCCTACTAGAGCAGCCGATAGCCATAAAGGAAGTTATGGTAAACTATTATTAGTAGCTGGTTCAACTGGAATGACTGGGGCAGCTGCCTTAGCTACTCAGGCGAGCTTAAGAGCAGGTGCTGGATTAGTAACATTGGGAGTCCCAAGAAGTTTAAACCCTATCTTAGAAAGTAAATTGACAGAAGCTATGACCTATCCCTTAGCTGATAGCAAAGAAGGTATCTTAGCAAGGGAATCTGTAATTGAGATTAAAAGACTAATAAATAATAGAGATGTATTGGGGATTGGTCCAGGGTTGACTGCTAATGATGAGATTGCTTATATTGTTAATCATCTTCTAGAAAATGTTAACAAGCCTATAGTAGTTGATGCTGATGCTTTAAATGTTATTTATGATTTAAACAGTTTAAAAGAGAGAACTGCTCCTACAGTTTTAACTCCTCATCCAGGAGAGCTATCTAGACTAATCAATCAATCTATCGAAGGAATTAGTGATAATTCTCTTGAGATAGCTAAGAACTTTGCTAGTGAATATAATGTTATCTTGGTTTTGAAGGGAGCTAGAACTATTATAGCTACTCCTCAGGGAGAGGTTTATATCAATTCTACTGGTAATTCTGGGATGGCTACTGGTGGTAGTGGAGATGTATTGACAGGTTTAATCTCAGGGTTGCTTGCCCAGGGGATTGATGGAGTAGATGCTACTATTATAGGTGTATATCTACATGGTTTGGCTGCTGACTTGGCAGCAGATGAGTTAACAGAGTATTCTTTATTGCCAAGTGATATTATAGATTATTTACCACAAGCAATAAGAGCAGTGAAGAGTGGAGTGGGAAAATTCGTTTGGGTATTTTCTCCTCACGAAGAGTCCAAAGGACTCGTAGGAAGAGTGAAGAGTGAAGAGTGAAGAGTGAAGAGTGAAGAGTGAAGAGTGAAGAGTGAAGAGTGAAGAGTGAAGAGTGAAGAGTGAAGA
>NZ_JBSQYM010000062.1:0-16165 GCF_055140805.1 Orenia sp. | reverse complement strand
CAATTAGCTATGGGTTTTAACCCGTAGCTTCTGTAGGACTCATAATATCGCCACAGGTTAAAACACTGTGGCTAATGATTCTTTTTCGCCGTATATATACCTAGATAAAAGTTGAAAATATTCTCGATAATAGGAATTTTAAGAGCTGAATTAGAGTAAACTTATTAATAAAGGGATTATTAAAAGGAGTGAATCGACTCATGACCCATTGTAAAGAGTGTGGAGATGAACTGATTAATGTTTACTTTGGTGATGATGGTCGCTCAAAAGATGTACAACATAAGAGATGCATAAATTGTAATGATGTAATTGTAACTAAAGAGGAGAGCTAAAAAGTAGCCAAATTGGCTACTTTTTTCAGTCTATATAAATTGGATTAATGTTTTTCTTAAATAATTCTTTTATCCTGTGCTTAATCTTATACTTAGTCTCAGACTGAAGGAGGCAGTGTCCTTTATTATAAGGTATCTTTATGTTATAATAATAATTTGTAGATAGATTAAGACACTAACTTTAATAATATAGAAAAAGCTTTAGGAGGTATTATATATGGCTAAAGTAACGCCAATGATGCAACAATATCTTTCTATCAAAAGGGAGTATCAAGGTACAATTCTCTTCTTTAGATTAGGAGATTTCTATGAGATGTTCAATGATGATGCCAAGACTGTAGCTAGGGAGCTAGAGTTAACCTTAACTGCTAGAAACAAAGGTAAGGGAGATGAGGTACCAATGGCTGGGGTTCCTTATCATTCGGCAGAGTCTTATATTGCCAAATTGATCGATAAAGGCTACCGAGTGGCAATCTGTGAGCAGGTTGAGGATGCCAGCCAAGCCAGTGGTTTAGTAAAGAGGGAAGTAGTCAGAGTGATTACTCCAGGAACGGTAGTCAATAATAATATTTTGGAGGAGAAGAACAATAACTATTTAGCGGCTATTGTTGGCTCTGATCAAGGCTATGGATTCTCCTTAGTAGATGTCTCTACAGGGGAGTTTGCAGTAACCCAATTAGATGGAGCAGAGGCTGCTAATAAGGTAATTGATGAGTTATCAAGGATCAATCCTGCTGAGGTCTTAGTGGATGATAAAGTTCAATCTTCTACTGAGATTATGAGCTTTATGAAAAGTCAAATCAACCCTATTACTACAAATATTAAGGAAAGCTTCAGTTATGGCAGGGCTTATGAATTATTAACAGACCATTTTGAGACAATTACTTTAGAGGGGTTTGGCTGTGAAGATCTACCTATAGCTATTAAGGCAGCAGGAGCAGTTTTAGATTTTTTAATTGAAACTCAAAAGAGGAGTTTAAAGCATATTAATCAACTCTCTACATATTCTACTATAGATTATATGGTCTTAGATGCCAATACGCGTCGTAATCTAGAGTTGGTTAAGACTATGCGTGATAAGAGTAAGAAGGGAAGCTTATTATGGGTGATCGATCAGACAGTAACTTCAATGGGAGGACGTCGATTACGCCGGTGGATTGAACAACCACTACTTGATGTTAAGGAGATTAATCACCGTTTAGATGGTGTTGAAGAGATTAGTAAGAATATATTATTAAAAGAAGAGTTAAGGGATTTATTAAATCAGGTCTATGATATTGAGCGGTTGATGGGTAAGGTGATTTATGGTTCTGCCAATGCCAGAGATTTAATTGCTTTAAAGAGCTCTTTGGAGATATTACCTGAGGTTAAGTGTTCATTATCAGAATTTGAAAGTAGCATGCTAGAGAAATTACAGCAAGATTTAGATAAATTAGCAGATGTAACAGAGTTGATTGCAAGCTCTATTCAGGATGAACCTCCCACAACTATTACCGATGGAGGAATCATCAAAGAGGGTTATGATCAACAGCTAGATGAATACTTAGATGCCAAGAAGAATGGGAAAAATTGGATTATTCAACTCCAACAACGGGAACGACAAAGGACAAAAATTAACTCCTTGAAAGTAGGTCACAACAAGGTACATGGCTATTATATCGAGGTAACTAAGGCCAATTTAGATGCAGTTCCTGAGGATTATGTCAGAAAACAGACCTTAAGTAATAGTGAGCGCTATATTACCCCTGAACTTAAAGAGAAAGAATCGATTATCTTGGGGGCAGAAGAGAAGAGTATGGAGTTAGAGTATCAGCTATTTATTCATATTAGAGATAGAATTGCTGCTGAGACTGACCGGATTCAGCAGTCGGCTAATATCTTAGCTCAATTAGATGCTTTAATCTCCTTGGCTGAAGTCGCTTTAAATAATGATTATATCAGACCCAAGGTCAATCAAGGTGAGATAATAGATATTAAGTCAGGTCGCCATCCAGTGGTAGAGGCGATGCTTGATACAGAGGTCTTTGTCCCCAATGATACTTATTTAGACCAGGATGATGAACGCTTTTCAATCATTACTGGGCCGAATATGTCAGGAAAGTCTACTTATATGCGCCAAGTTGCTTTGATTACTCTATTAGCTCAGATGGGAAGCTTTGTCCCAGCAGAATCTGCTGAGATTGGAATTGTTGATAGAATCTTTACTAGAGTTGGAGCTTCTGATGATCTGACTACAGGACAGAGTACCTTTATGGTAGAGATGAATGAGGTAGCCAATATCTTAAATAATGCTACTAACAAGAGTCTAATTATCTTAGATGAGGTTGGCCGTGGGACAAGTACTTATGATGGTTTGAGTATTGCTTGGGCGGTAATTGAGTATATCAGTGATACTGAGAAGATCGGGGCTAAAAGCCTCTTTGCTACCCATTATCATGAATTAACAGAGTTAGAGGATAGGTTGGCAGGAATCAAGAACTATAATGTAGCAGTACAAGAAGAGGGGGAGGATGTAGTCTTTTTGCGTAAAATCATTCCAGGTGGAGCAGATCAGAGCTATGGAATCGAAGTAGCCAAGAGAGCAGGCATTCCTAATTTAGTAATCGATCGTTCTAAGGAGATTTTGGCTCAACTTGAGGAGCAAGAAGAGAAGACTATCGAGGTAACTACTAAGGATAAAAATAATAAAGAAGAAATAACAAAGAATAAAGAAGATTTAAGAACGGAACAGATTGAAGCAGATAATGTAAAAGAGAGTCCAGCTAATCCTGCTCAAATGGCTTTATTTAATACTCAGCAGAGTGAAGTTTTAGAGATGCTTAGCAACTTAGATATAATGTCCTTAAATCCCCTAGAAGCAATGAATCAATTATACCAATTACAGCAGAAGGCCAAAGAAGAACTGAAGGGATAGTGTATAGTTAACAGTGTATAGTGTATAGTTGAAAGAGAAGTAAAAAACCAAAAATTAAAAGTAATTAATTACTTTTAATTCCTTGAACTTAACTGTCAACTATTCTCTATCAACTATCAACTATCAACTAGTATATGGGGGTGATATAATGGGAAAGATTAGAGTCTTAGCAGAAGATGTGGCAAATAAGATAGCTGCAGGTGAGGTGATTGAACGACCAGCTTCAGTAGTTAAGGAGTTGGTGGAGAACTCAATAGATGCAGGGGCTAGCAAGATTGAAGTCAAGGTAAAAAATGGTGGTAAAGATTGGATTCAAGTCATCGATAATGGGGAAGGAATGAGCCCTGATGATGCCAAATTGGCCTTTGAACGCCATGCTACTAGTAAGGTTGAACGTGCTAATGACCTTTTTGCTTTAAGGACTTTAGGTTTTAGGGGAGAAGCTTTACCTAGTATTGCCTCGATATCTAGATTGAGCTTGACTACTAGAACTGAAGAGAGTCTCAGTGGGATTAAGCTAAGGCTAGTAGGAGGAGAGCTAGAGAAAAAGGAGAGCTGTGGTGCTCCCATTGGAAGCAATATCATCATTAAAGATCTCTTCTTTAATACTCCAGTCAGGTACAAATATCTAAAGCAGACTTCTACAGAGATCGGTCATATCAGTGATATTGTCAATAGATTAGCCCTATCTTATCCTGAGATTGCCTTCTATTTAGAGCATAATGGCCGGAAGATTTTGGAGACTACAGGAAATAATAATTTATTGGATGTCATCTTTAGCATTTATGGTCGCCAAGTAGCCAAAGAGATGGTCAAGGTTGATTATTCAGATAATTATATGGAGCTTAAAGGTTATATCTCTAAACCTACAGTGACCCGTTCTTCTCGCAAGCATCAATCTTATTTTGTTAATGGTCGTTATGTCAAAAGTAACTTGATGAGTAAGGCAGTACAGGAGGCTTATCATACTTTATTGACAGTACATCGCCAACCGATTGTAGTTTTAAGCTTAAAGCTTAATCCTATCTTAGTTGATGTAAATGTTCATCCTACTAAGCTAGAGGCGAAGTTTAGTCGTTCAGAGATGGTCTATGGATTGGTTAAAGAAGGGGTTAGTAGAGCAATTAAATCTAGTGATCTAGTTCCTAAGTTGAAATTAGATAATAAAGCAGAAAAGAGTAGAGATAACTATACCCAAAATGAATTGGTTTTAGCTGTCGATAAGAAGTACAGATCTAAAAAGGAAGAAGGCAAAGCTTCTCAAACGAAGTCTAAAGTAGAGCAGAAAAATTTCAATCATCAAGCTAAGTATCCGCACAAGCATAAGGAGAGCAAAGAGCTTAGAGCTAAAAAAATAGAGAAGTTATTGCAGGTAGATGAAGATAAATTAGCTTCATCTAAGATAGAGCCTATAAAAGAGACTGGGATAGAGGATACTATTAAGGAGACTGCTCAAGAATATAAACAAGATGATAATAGTCTAAATCAAGAGAAAGAAGTAGATTATAAAAAGGTTGAACTGAATTTAATTCCTATCGGTCAGATTCATCAGACCTATATTGTTGCTCAAGGATTAGATGGGATGCATATTATCGATCAGCATGCAGCCCATGAGCGGGTTCGTTATGAGGAGTTGATGGCAGGGTTTAAGTCTGGTAAAATCAAGACTCAAGAACTATTGATTCCTCTAAATTTAGATTTGACCTATCAAGAGGTAGAGGTATTGAATGAAAATAAAGAGAAGATAGAGCAGCTAGGCTTTAGCTTAGAAAGCTTTGGAGGAAGTAGTTATATTGTCCGTGGTGTACCTATAGGACTTTATAATTTAAATGATGAAGAGTTAATCCGAGATTGTATAGATAAAATATTAGAAGAAGATGAGCTAGGAGAAGCCTATGAATTAGTAGAAGATATTCTAATTATGATCTCCTGTAAGACAGCAATCAAAGCTGGTGATAAGCTATCGATTCAGGAGATGAATAGATTGATTGATGATATGGAACGTTATGGGGTGACCAATTGCCCCCATGGTCGTCCAGTAATGATGCAATTATCGAAAAAAGAGTTAGAAAAGGAGTTTAAAAGAACCTAGTTGACAGCGTACAGGTTACAGTTGAAAATAAAAATCAATTAATTTAAACATAAATTTAAGTAAAAATCACCATAAAAGAATGACCTTTAGCCATTTTTTTATAAGTAAAAGTTTTAATAATCTTGAACTTAACCGTTCACTGTACACTGTTAACTGTCAACTTATTAAAGGGGAGTGATATTGTGCGAGAACCTATAGTAGCTATTGTAGGACCTACTGCTGTAGGCAAGACTAGATTGTCATTGACTTTAGCCCAAGAGTTGCAAGGTGAGATTATCTCAGCAGATTCTATGCAGGTCTATAAGAAGATGGATATCGGTACTGCTAAAGCATCAAAGCAAGAGCAGAAGTTAGTGCCTCACCATCTTATAGATATTATCAAGCCTGATCAAGAGTTTAGTGTTGCGGATTTTCAAGAAAGAGTCGATGAGTTGATTCCTAAGATTTATGGACGGGGTAAGCTTCCGATGTTGGTAGGTGGAACTGGGTTATATGTACAAGCGGTAATTGAAGGTTTTATTTTTCCAGAGATGGAGCCAGATTGGCAGTTAAGAGAAAGATTGACTGCAGAAGCTGAAAAGAAAGGAACAGAGGTAGTCCACGATAAGTTAAAAAAGATAGATCCTAAGCTTGCTGATAAGTTACATCCTAATGATTTAAGAAGAGTAATCAGAGGGATTGAAGTCTATCAACAGACTGGTCAGACTAGCACTTACTTTCAACAGAAGGCTGAAGATGCACCTCCTCGCTATCAAGCTGTGAAGATTGGTTTGAGACGAGAGCGGGATAGCCTATATCAGAGAATAAATCAGCGGGTCGATTTGATGATAAAAGAAGGATTAGTTGATGAGGTTAGAGAATTATATAAAGAAGGTTATGACCGAGATCTAATTTCAATGCAAGGTTTGGGATATAAAGAGCTTATAGCTTACTTTGAAGGTGAATATGATTTAGAAGAAGCGATTAGACTAATAAAAAGGGATACCCGTCATTTTGCTAAACGCCAATTTACTTGGTTTAAGCGTGATAAAAGTATTCACTGGTTTGATGTTGATCAATATGATTTTGATGATTTACTCACAGATGCTAAAGGATTAATTGAGTCTAAAATTGAGCTTTAAAGTAGATATTTGAACTTAAACTCAGATTTTTGGGGGGATAACTTCTCAATGAAGTATAATAAAGAGGTCAGCAAGCTAATAGTTAAAATGAAAGAAAAACAGGAAAATCAGCAGGATGATATTTTAGTTACAAGTAATGAAGAATTACGAGGATTGAAGTGTCCTGTCTGTGAATGTGATATTGATGAGCATGAGAGCTATGTTTATTGCTCAGTGATAGGTGCTTATATTTGTGATGTCTGTTGTCGTTATGAACTGTGTAATGACTATAAGTTAGCCAATAAAGCTTTAGGTAAAGAGGTATTTAAAGATAATAATGAGATGATAATGCTTTGTCAATGTTGTGAGTAAAAAGAGGGCGATTGCCCTCTTTTTTTATTTAGGGATGATTTTTCTATTGATCTGAGTAGATATTAATAGTTAATGGGATGACAGTTTAGGTGTTAGGCGGGTAGGTGGTTTGATGGGCGGGTTAAACCTAACTACCTACTCCCTAACCACCTAATTACTAAAGCGAAAGTGTCAGTTTTATCTATAAATTAATATACTTTTTATATGATTTTATTATAAATATTCTATTTATTTCTTTACTGGTTACTGATCACTCGTAATTAGTTACTGATTTTAAGTAACTAATTATTCAATCTAGAGTTAATCGGTAATTATACAATAGTTAGAATCATATAGTATATAATAGAAACTATTTGGGGGGATTGAGATGCCCTTAAATAATAGTTCCAAAAAAAGGGAGATATTGCGAAGGTTAGAGTTAGGAGATATTTCGATTATCAAGGCCTTTGAATTATTAAAAGAAGAAGAGGTCGCTAAAAGTGATAAGAAGGTAGAGAAGAATCCTATAGAGGAGATAGTCAAAGAGCTAGATACTATGATTGGACTTAATAATATCAAGGATTTAGTAAAACAACTTAGAGCCTTTGTAACTATTCAAAAAAAGAGAGAGAAGCAACAATTAAAGGTTGATTCTTTGGTGATGCATATGATCTTTAAAGGAAACCCTGGGACAGGAAAGACAACAGTAGCTAGAATTTTAGCTAGATTATTTAAAGAGTTAGGGCTTTTAGATAAAGGGCATTTAAAGGAAGTAGAACGGGCTGATTTAGTAGGAGAGTATATTGGGCATACAGCCCAGAAGACTAGAAAGATGGTGGAGTCAGCTTTAGGTGGAATTTTGTTCATTGATGAGGCTTATTCTCTAGCAAGAGGAGGCAATCGTGATTTTGGAAAAGAGGCAATAGATACCTTAGTTAAAGCAATGGAGGATAAGCGGGATAATTTGATTGTGATTTTGGCAGGATATCCCAAAGAGATGGATTATTTCTTGCAAAGTAACCCAGGGTTGAACTCTCGATTTCCTATTCAAATAGACTTTGAAGATTATAATTTGGAAGAGTTGATTGACATAGGTAGATTAATGGTCAAAGAGCGTGAATATATCTTCTCTAAAGGTGCTGAAGCTAAGTTGTATAGTATTTTAGGTAAACTAAGACAGAGCTCAGGTGCAGAAGAAGGAAATGCCCGTACAGTTCGTAATTTAATTGAAGAGTCGATTAGAAACCAAGCAATTAGACTTGTCACTAAAGAGAAGATTACTAAAAAAGAGTTGATGACAATTACTAGAGAAGACTTAAAAGCAGTTGACGGTTAACAGTTGACAGTTAAGGTCAAAACTTTTTAAAATTTGATATTTTAAATCTTTTAACTGTCAACTATACACTCTCAACTGTACACTCAACTTTAGAGGTGAGATTATGACATCAGCTATAATAGTGGGTCAACCAAATGTAGGTAAGACATCCTTTTTAATTAATTTTGCTTATTATTTAGGTGTAAAAGAGTTGAAATTTTTAATTAAGCAACCTGCGGGATTTGTATCAACACGAACCTATCAGATAGAACAAGCCTATAATCAATTAACTTCTAATGAACCTCATAAGACCAATAGTATTCAGAGTATACAGCTTAAACTACCTGTAGGTAAGCAAGATAGACCTATTAGGCTAGTAGATAGTTGTGGCTTAGTTGATGAGATACATCAGCAAGAATATATTAGAAGATCGATGGCAGAGACCTTAGAGGAGTTGATGGTCAGCGAGATAGTTCTTCATATCATTGATTTAAGCCAACTAGCTTCCCCGCAGGGATTAAGAAGAATTGATCAAGAGATTTATAATTTTTTAAGAGATAGAGCAGGGTATAAGATTTTGGCAAATAAATTGGATTTGGATAGAAATCAAGAGAAGTTAAGTAAGTTAAAGCAGTTTGTAGATAAGAGGTTAGTGGTACCTATTTCTGCAATTTATCAGGAGGGATTTGATCAGATTAAGGTCTTCTTATTAGATAATGTTTAGGAGGATATGATGGAGACAGTTAATGATATTACCGTTATTTTCTTAACAGGTCTAGTGATTAAATTGATGGATGATTATTTAGATCAAGAGATTGATAGAATGAATGGAAGACAGACCTTAGCGATGAGATTAGATAGAGGGACTCTACCTTATGCTTTGATTCTATTGACCTTTGCTGTATTGATAGATTATCAATTGACGATATCCTTATTTTGGTCAAGTTATATTGTAGGAATGGGGATGGATACCAATAGATTACCAACAGGTTTGAAAAGCTACCAAGAGGTTATGATTATGTTGATTTTTGGTTTTTTAGTCTTGGATTATAATCTTTTTCTATTCTCTATCTCGATTATTACCTTTATTCAATTAAGTGATGACTATATAGATTATTATTTAGAAGAGTATATCAGCCGTGATAACTTTATTAATTACTTAGGTAAGGTAGGAACCATCTTACTGGCTACAATTGCTTTAGTTATTGCATTGGCTATAGATTGGCAGATGTCTGTTTTGGTAGTCTTAATTGCTAATATTGTGGTCTGGATACTCCATAGGTGAGATTGAAGAGTTCTAGGAATTTAACTGTAAACTATAAACTATAAACTGTAAACTCATATACTGGGGGTGTAGTTTTTGGAGTTTAAATATATCCTCTTAGTAGTATTAATTTCATTAACTATAGGCTATTTTTGGGGAAGATATGTTGGTTATAAGGAAGGGCTAAAAGAGGGAAGAAACTTAACCCCACTCATATTGAGAAAAGAGAGTTTAGAAGAGGGAGTATGTGTATTATGTAATGAAAAATTTGAATTAGATGTAAAGGATTCTTAGTTAGGGAATAATATCAAGGATTTATATCAAATAGAGGAAAAAATAATTTGATAGAGAATAGTATGATTATGAATTGGGGCTGAATTTTTATCTTAGATAAGAGGAGGAAATATTAATGAAAAACCAGATTAATTTGCAGGATACTTTCTTAAATGAAGTGAGAAAAGAGAAGACCAAAGTAACTATCTTCTTAATCAATGGTGTGCGTTTGACAGGCTTGGTGGAGGGCTTTGATAATTTTACTATTATTTTAAGAGCTGATGGCAAACAGGAGATGGTTTACAAACATGCTATTTCGACTATAGTCCCAGAAAAAGAGGTTAAGAGTCTATTTAAAAGTGAGTAAGGTTTGCTTTACTATAGAAATTTGAGGTTGATGGCTGTTTAGCTGTTGGCCTTTTTTCTTTTTTTGATGTTTTATATAGGTTTTATCCAATGTTTCTGGGCGTCTTTGATGAAAAAATATTTTATAATCACTAAATTATATTTGTTTAAAATATAGTTTACTTTTAAGGGTAGACGCCTTATGGGCGCCCTTACTTTTGCACCCCAAGAGTACTTCCTCGGAAAAAGACCACTCCTCAGGGCGACATTGCCCCAAAAGTAAGCAAACCTACGAGTTTTTATAAAACCAAAAACTCTTCGTGGCAAGTTCAGCCCATTCTAGAAAAAAATAAACTCCCTCCGGTCAGACAATATTTTTTTCGCCATTTGGGTGTTTTGGTAGGCAAAACGCTAATATTTGCTTAGTGAGATTTAGTATATTATGAGTTATTGAGTTTTTATTGTAGCTTTAAATCAGAAGTAGAGACCGTTTACTTTGTCTATGAGAGTGTTTGATATGGTATTTAAAATCATATTTGCAAATAAATTAAATTTTTAGAAGTTACATTCTAAATAATCTGTGATTAATCAAATAACTTTACAATAATATACAACAAATTTACTAGGTTTATTTTCCAATATGTCGCTTTATCCCATATATAAAGTATGTGTACGCAGGGACATCTGATTTAAAACCACCGACTTTAATTCCACCTGCTTCTAGTTGGTGATCTTTTAGTTAAGTCCTTTGGTTTATTGGTTTAATTAACCATAGATAGATAAAGTTAATCAAACTATACCAATTAATGTTACAAAATAATGAAAAAAATAAAAAAATTAAAATTTTTGTTGATATAAAGAAGGATTTTAGGATTGAATCGAGAAATTAATGACCAGCTAGTCAGTTTATACAATTAAAAGAAGGGTAGGGAATTTGAGTGTTTAATAAGAGAATGTTTATGATTATGTTGATATTGGTCTTTATGTCAGTTTCTAATGTAATGGCAGAGGTTGGAGATATAGTACAAGATGGTGGAGCCATTTATTCTGTAGCTAGAGATGGTGAGCTGAATTGGAGTTATACTTATAGTAAGTATAATCAAGCTAAGAAGATAGCAGCAGATACTACTCCAGCTATAGTTGATAATATGATCTACTTTACTGATAATAAGTACTTCTTATATGCAATTGATACAACTGGTGATTTGAAGTGGCAATTTGCTATCTTCAAGAATGCTAAGCTGACTTCACCAGTAGTAGCAAGTGATGGGACTATCTTGGTAGGGACTAGTACAGGTACTGTATATGCTGTGGAAGCAGATAGTCAGTTGAAGTGGGAGTTTGAAGTTCCAGTAGAGGATAATGATGATAGAAGTCTGATTTTAGCTGATGATGAGGATGAAAAATTAGCTTTAACTGATTTAGCAGTAGCTGAAGATGGCACTGTCTACTTTGGTGTAGAGAATGGTTTCTTATATGCGCTAAATAGTGATGGAGAAGAGAAATGGAGTATCAAATTAGCAGGAGATGGAGAATTGAAGGCTCCAGTAGTAGCTAAAGATGGGACTATCGTCATTAGTACAACAACTGGTAAGAGTTATGTAGTAAGAGCAAATGGCAAGGTAAAATAATAATTAAATCTATAAGTGTATCAGACTAGCAGAATAAAAGAAGAAGGGCTTTCAAAAGAGAGCCCTTCTTCTTTGTTTTTTTGAGTAGTTGATAATTAAAAGTCATTTGCTTAATCTCTGTTTAATTTGAATTAATATTAGGTTTAAAATTCGATAATCTCAGTTTAAACTAGGAGTTGCAATTTATATATACTACAGAAGATAGAAACTTTCATAGGATAATTAAGAAATTATTTTAAATTATTCCTCCAAAATTGTAATATTTTATACTTTGATACATAGGGTTAAATATAAGCTTTATTGAGAGTCATTACTAATAAAAGGAGGATATTTTTATAATGAAGAGTAAGTTTAATAAGAAAAAATAGTCAAAGCTGATATTGGTGATCTTCCTCGTAAAGCACCTACGGAAAGGGTAGAATTAAAGGGTTTAAGAGACCGCTATTCAACCCGTTATCTAAATCCTGATAGTAGCTTTACTAAAGAGATCTTTTTAGAACCTAGATACTATCAAGATTTAAATAATAATCAGTGGCAAGAGATCGATAATAACTTAAAGGTTGATCCTGAGATTGATGATCAATTCCAAAATACAGCAAATAGTTTTAGGGCAATCTTTAGCAAAGACTTAACTAAAAATTCAGTAGCTAGCTTAGAATTTGAGGATACAAGATTATCCTTAATTCCAATAAGAGCTAAAGGATG
Organism: Orenia sp.; assembly: GCF_055140805.1. Lineage (NCBI taxonomy): Bacteria > Bacillati > Bacillota > Clostridia > Halanaerobiales > Halobacteroidaceae > Orenia > Orenia sp. The sequence goes on along the minus strand of NZ_JBSQYM010000062.1, from coordinate 3,843 downwards.
TAAAGGAGAGGTTGAGGGCAATAGAATTGATTATAATGAGATTTATTCTGATACTGATATTAGTTATTGTGCTACAGGAGCTGGAATCAAAGAAGAGATCATCTTAAAGGATTATAATACTGAGACTCCAGATACCTTTAGCTTTGAATTAAAGCTAGATGGCTTAGAGGTTCTTGAAGAAGATAATCTAATCTATCTAGTCAATCAACAGCAGGATAAAATCTGGCGTTTTGAAACACCTTATATGGTTGATAGCAAAGGTGAATACTCAAATCAGGTAGAGTTAAATTTGACTGAAAGTAATGGAAGAGTCTATCTTAATATTATAGTAGATGCAGACTTCTTAGCAGATAATAATCGAGTTTATCCAGTTACTATTGATCCTACCATTAATAATTGGAATGTAGTCAAAGATACCTTTGTAACCAGTAGTTTTCCTAATTCTTCATATTCTAGCTTAAGTAATCTTTATACAGGAAATGACCCTTATTACTATGGAGTAATGCGTTCTTTTATCAAATTTGCCCTACCAGCCTTAGCAAGTAGTGCTAAGATTACTAATGCCAGCTTTAGTGCTTACCAAACTCAAGCTGACTCTACTACATCTACAATAGAGCTATATCCCATAACTGAGCCTTGGGTTGAAGATATAACTTGGAATAGTCAGCCCCCAATTGAGTCAGAGCCAGTAGCTACTGAGGTTAATAACTCCTATAATCAATATTGGCAGTGGGATATTACTGAGCTAATGATCGATTGGTATAATGGGGAAGAAGCTAATTATGGTTTTATGTTAAAAGACCAAAATGAGGATAATCCCTTTAGAAGATTTCAAGCTGTCAATAGCGGGAGTTATACCCCTAGAATCACCATTGATTATTGGGTAGATCCTATCGGTTTAGAGAGGTTTTGGGGTTATAGTAAGGATGGGGTCAATCCTGTCAATGGTAATCTAGTTCTTCAGCAACAAGACTTCAAGGTTCCAGGCAGAGGTGCCCCCCTTAACCTAACTAGAACCTATAATAGTCGTAAAACAGCTGTAGCAGGGATGTTTGGTTATGGATGGACTAGTAATTTAGAGACTCAACTAGTTGATGCAGGAGAAGGACCAATTACCTTAATTGATGGTGATAGAACTCGCCATATCTTTGGCCAAAAGGTTGGGGGAGGCTATCAAAGCCCTCCAGGAATCTATTTAGATTTAGAGAAGAATTTAGATGGAACTTATGTTCTAACTCAACAAAGTGATGATACTGATAAAGCCAAGAATAAGACCTATTTTAATAGCCAAGGTAGAATCTCTTCAATTGTTGATAGTGATGGTAATACTACTAGCTTTAACTACCAAGATAATAGACTGATTTCAATTGAAGATCCATCAGGTAGAGTTGCTACCTTCAATTATAATAGTAATGGTCTAGTTACTAGTATAGCTTTACCAGAGAATCATACTATTAGCTATGATTATGATTCAGCCAATAATCTAATGGCAGTAACTGATCCTGCTAATAATACTATTACCTTTGCTTATAACACCATTCATAAGCTAACAGAGATTACTGATCAACGGGATATCACTACAAGTATCAGCTATGATAGTGCCAATATGGTTAGTACTGTCAGCAGACCAATTACTATCAATGGACTTACTCAAACTAGTACCACTACCTATAGCTATGATACATTTAACAATCTGACCACTGTCGTTGATGGAGAAGGGCGTAGAATAGATTATGAATATAATTCTAATGGTAATATAGTTACAATTACTAAAGCACCTCTAGACTCTGAACTGAAAGCTGTGAAGACCTTTGACTATGATAATAATAATAATCTAGTAGAAGAGACTACACCTAAGGGTAATCAAGATAATATTGCTGCTTCCTATGTTTATGCCTATGATGATAATGGAAATCTGACCGACTTACAGCTACCAGAGAATCAGCTAGCCCAATTTGCTTATGATGATAACAATAATCTAATTGCTCGCAGTGACTTTAGAGGTTATGAGGATTACTATCTTTATGATCAGAATAATAATCAGACTGAAGATATCAATAATATTTTAGAAGCAAAAGCAGCTAGATATACCCCAGAAGGCAATCTCTCTTATCATACTAAGGTTGTCTCAGCAGCTGATAACTTAGTTTTAAACCCTAGCTTTGAGCATAATAATGACAGGGATTCTGAACCTCTGTATTGGGACTTTGAGTTTGTTAGAGAGGAAGGAGATAGAGAGAGCCATACAGCAAATCCTGACTGGTCAACTATCTCTAAAACTGGTAGTAGATCAGTAAGAATCTCTAATCCAACCACTTATGTGATCTATCATTCACCTTTACTCTCTTATCCAGAAGGAACTGACTATGCTCTAAGTGGTTATATCAAGACTGAAAATGTTACTAATAATGCTGAAATTAAGCTAGAATACTTTAATAGTCAATTAGAAAAGCAGGGTGAACAGATTGTTTATGCCCTCAATGGAACCCATGATTGGACTAGGATTAGAAGAATTATTCATGCTAATGATATGAATTATAATACTGAATATATTCGAGTTGCAGTAGGGTTAGGAGCAACTGATGGTACTGCTTACTTTGATGGGATTCAATTAGAGTTTGGTAGTGTAGTCAGCTCTTATAACTTCATAGAGAATGCTGGTTATGAATGGGATCTTGATGAGGATGGTATCCCTGATAATTGGACCACTAGTGATAACCTATTATATAATTATGATGGAATCTATACACGAAGCGATGAAGAGGATGACAAGGTCTATTCTGGAGTCAACTCCTTTAGATTGAGAGGAGAGGAAGGCAAAGAGAAGTATATTAAACAGTCCATTGATATAGATGGTGATGAGAATAATAAATTAACCTTGTCAGGTTGGTCTAAGCAGGTAAATGCCAATCCTAATGGTGGATATTATGGACTACAGTTAGCAATTTATTATGATGATGGAGAGGTGGATTGGAGTAATGCCAATGATTTTGATGCTAGTAAAGAAGGGTGGCAACATATTGTAGCTGAGATCACACCTGATAAAGCCTTTAGCCAAGTAGAGGTTTACTTCTATTACTATAACCAGACAGGAACAGCCTGGTTTGATGCGATGAGACTAGAGAAGAATGCTTCAATAACTGCCTATAGCTATGATGAAGGTAAGAATTATTTAAGTAGTATCACTGACCCTTTAGATAATACAATCTTCTATGACTATGATGATTTAGGTAATCTAACTAGCTATACTGATGCTAAAGGAAATAGCACCACTTATAATTATGATTTAAGAAATCTATTGACCGAAGTAGTTGACCCTAACTCAAATCAGACCCTCTATGATTATGATTCAGCTGGAAATTTGGTCACAGTCACCGATGCTAAGAATAATCAAAGCAGTTATAGCTATAATGAATTTAATCTCTTAAGCAGTATTACCAATCCCCTTAATCAGACTATCAGCTTTGAATATGATGAGGTAGGTAATAGAACGGAAACGACCTATCCTACAGGAAATCAGCTATCCTATGCTTATAATCAGCTCAATCGCTTAATTGGAGTTTATTATGATGGTCTGAAACGCTGGGAATTTGCTTATGATCGCAATGCTAATCTCACTACAGTCAGTGATTTAGCTACAAATGATACTCTAAGCTATAGCTATGATCAGAATGATAGGGCAGTCCAACAGCAAGAGGATGCTAATAATATCGTTAAATATGGTTATAATGATAATAATCAAGTGATTGATATAGATATGATGGTAGGTTCTAAACAGACCAATCATAGTTATTCCTATAACTCCTTAAATCAGCTAATTGGAATCTATTATTATTATGGGAA
>NZ_JBSQYM010000061.1:0-17103 GCF_055140805.1 Orenia sp. | reverse complement strand
TCTAAATTGCAATAATAAATTGAACTAATCTCAAACTGTAATAATATGGATGTCTAGTTATATATGATATCTCTTAACTGATCTTCAAAGGATTCATCAGGGGTTAAGTAGTCTAATACTTTTCTAGGTAAAGTATTACACCAGTTTTGAACTTTGGCAATAGACTCAATAGAAAATGAGTTAATGCTCTTACCTTTAGGGATAAAGCGTCTAATAAGCCCATTATGTCGCTCGTTAGTTCCTCTTTCCCATGATGAATATGGATGTGCAAAATATACTTTAGTATCAGTAATTTGTTCTATTGATGACATCTCTGCAAATTCAGAGCCATTATCACAAGTGAAACTTTTAAATATCTTTGAGAAGTAATCTCCAGCTTGATTGATTAGATTAGATATTACTGCTTGAACTGATTCAACTCTCTTACCAGGAATTTTATAAATAAGCTCTTTACGCGTCATACGCTCTGTTATAGTAAGCAACACTGAATCTTGCTTGCTGCCCCACAGATAGCATCAAGGGAATGATTCTGTTCATAGAATAAATCAGTTGCATAACTAATAAATGCTTCACATTCTAAGAGCTTAAATTTAGCTCCACAGTTTTTACGATTAGATTCATAAACACGTTGACCCACATCAGGAAAATAAACTTTAACAGTTTTATTTCCTTTGATTTGAGAGACTGTCCCACGTTTTAGTTCATTTCTAATTGTATTAGAGGCTCTACCTAAGCGTTTTGCAATGGCATAAGCAGACATTCCGTCCCTGTAATCTTTTTGTTTTGTGGTGATTCAATTATATTACAGTTCGGTCCACTATGGAATTTTTTATTTAGTTCAATTTGATTTTACAATGAAGCAAAATCAATATTAATAATTTAGGAGGGATTAAATTGAGAAATAATAAGGTATTTTTAAAATTTATTATCTTTACATTAATTTTGACTTTTTCTATAGTATTTACAGTACCTCAAGGAGTATTTGCAGCAAAGGAAGTTAAATTGATGGCAGGAAATTTGGTACTTGTTAAAACTACAAATACATTAAATCCATCTAATTTACATATGGGAGATGAAGTTACTCTTACTGTTGTACAAGATGTAGTTGTTGATGGAAATACAGTTATAAAAGCTGGCTCATTGGCATTAGGTACAGTTACTTATTCAGAAAGAAATGGAATGCTAGGAAAAGCAGGTAAGCTAGGTATAAGTGTTAATAGTGTAAAAGCTGTGGATGGAACAGACATAGCTTTATCAGGAAAAATGTATAATGAAGGAGAAGACAAGGCTGCTCTTTCATTAGGAGTTGGACTTCTTATCTGTCTTCCTTTTCTACTTATGAAAGGAGAGAAAGCTGCTATTCCAGCTAATACAAGTATTCATGCAAAAGTTTTGGGGACATATACTATTAGTGTGAATCAATAATTTATATTGATAAAATAGAGAATTGATTTTTCTAAGCTCACTTCATCAAGTATTGGAGGTGAGCTTTTTATATAATTGTATATAAGGAGATTGTTTATGAATTTTTATAAAAAGTTATTATTAGTAGTAAAAATAGCTTTAATCATATTATTCTTAAATAATATTGTCTATGCTAATGATAAAAGTATGATAGAGTGTAAAATATATAATTTAGAGGGATATCACATGCTAGAATCTGCTGATTATAATGAAGCTATAAAGATATTTGAGGAAGTAATAGAAATAAATCCAAGGTATGCAGTAGCTTACAATAATCTAGGTGCTAGTTATTATAGATTAAAAAAATACGATAAAGCTATAGAAGCCTTTAAGAAAGCTATATCTTTAAAAGAAAATTATATAAAGGCATATATTAATTTAGCAACTAGTTATTTTTGGAAGGGTAAATATATTTCTGCTTATCGTTATTATTTAAAAGCTAAAAGGATTGATAAAGGATATGTAGAAAGTAGGTTAGATTTAGGAGATGCTAAAGCCCAAGTAGAGAAAAAGATGCGGGATAACCCAAATGATGAGAGATTAAAAAAGATTTATAATAGGATATTAGAATATGAAAAGAATAATAAGTAAAATAAGCATAAATTGAATAAAACTTAATTGTATATAAAATACGAAAAAGAATTTAAATTTATTTAGCCATGAATTAGCACAAATTAAATACGAATAAAATCAAAAAACTAATTTAATGTTTGAAATTATTTTGAAATAATTCGTGAAGATTAATGCGATTCGTGGCAACAAATTATTCCTGTTTGTTCTTTTGGTTTTAAAATTATTGATATAACATCTTTACCAGTTTCTATATATAATATTAGATTATAGTTATGAAGAGATAAGGCCTGAACCTTAATAGAAGTATATTGATTAGATAAGTTGTGATATTTAATTAATTATATGATGAATTTTATTTCTTATATTTATTCTATTATTCGTATTTTTATTGACTAAGGAACTTTAATTTGTTATTATATGACTAGAATAGTCGAATATGCCTCATATAAGTGTAAGAATAGGGCTTACAAGTATCTACCAGGTAGCCGTAAACTACCTGACTATGAGGGAAGTGTACCTAGGGTTCCGCATAGGATAGTTGACAGTTGATAGTGTACAGTTGACAGTTAAAGTCTTAAAATTAATTTCTTTAAGTTTAGATTTTGAATTTAACTGTAAACCGTAAACTGTAAATCGTAAACTGTTTTAATGGCTGGTCCAAGCGGTACAGATGCTCAGTTATTACACCGAAGGGATAAAAGCCCAGGCGGGGAGGTTCTACTCTTAGTTAGTAGAGTTTCCCTGTCTGGGCTTTCCTATGTTTAAATAATGATAAAAGAAGATAGATGTTTCACGTGAAACTATAAAATTATATAAATGGAGGGGTTAGATGAAGATATTAGTTCTAGGTAACGGCGGTCGTGAACATGCTTTAGTCTGGAAATTGAAACAGAGTACGAGAGTAGAGAAGATATATGTAGCTCCAGGTAATGCTGGAACAGCAGATTTAGCTGAAAATATAGATATAGAAGCAACTGATATTAATAAACTAATTGAGTTTGGTAAAGAAGAAAAAATTGATTTGACAGTAGTAGGACCAGAAGCGCCTTTGGTGGCAGGAGTTGTTGATGCTTTTGAGGAAGAGGGGTTAAAGGTTTTTGGTCCCAATCAAGCAGCTGCTCAATTAGAAGGTAGTAAAGTATTTTCTAAAGACTTTATGAGAAAATATAATATTCCTACGGCAAAGTATGAGAGTTTTGCTGATGCTAAAGAAGCTATTGATTATATTAAGAAAGAAGGGGCTCCTATTGTGGTTAAGGCTGAAGGGTTAGCAGCAGGCAAGGGGGTAATTGTTGCTCAAACTGTAGATGAAGCTGTGAAAGCTGTAGAGGAGATTATGGTCAATGAGAAGTTTGGCGAGGCTGGAGAGCGAATCGTAGTTGAAGAGTTCTTAGCTGGAGAAGAAGCAACGGTCTTAGCTTTTACTGATGGAGAGACTATTGTTCCAATGATTCCGTCTCAAGATCATAAGCCCGCTTATGATGGAGATAAAGGTCCTAACACAGGAGGAATGGGAGCATATGCTCCAGCACCGATAGCTACAGAAGAACTAATGGCAAAGGTTTATGAAGAGATTTTAGTACCAACTATTGAAGGTTTAAAGAAAGAAGGAATTACTTTTAAGGGTGTTCTATACAGTGGATTGATGATAGTAGATGGAGAAGCAAAGGTTATAGAATATAATGTTCGTTTTGGTGATCCAGAGGCAGAGGTGGTATTACCTCTATTAAAGAATGATTTAGTAGATATCATGGAAGCAATAATTGAAGAGAAACTAGATGGAGTAGATGTAGAATGGTTACAACAGACAAGTGTATGTGTAATTATGGCTTCAGGTGGATATCCAGTTGCTTATGAGAAAGGAAAAGAGATTAATGGTATAAAAGAAGCTGAAGCTGAGGATATTATAGTCTTTCAAGCAGGGACAGACTTTAAAGATGACAAGTTAGTAACAGCAGGCGGACGAGTATTAGGAGTAACTGCCTTAGGTAATGGATACCAAGCTACTATTGATAGAGCTTATGAAGGGGTTAAGAAGATAGATTTTGCTGATGCTCATTATAGAACTGATATTGGAGCTAAAGCAATTAAATAATAGTGACGAGTAACAAGTGATGAGTGGATAGGAAAAATTCGGTCGGGAATTTTTCTCTACGAGTCTTTAAAAAAACAAAGACTCTTCGTGGAATCCAGATTTCAAATGTCCCATCATGAAGAGTTCATAGAACTCGTAGGGTGAATAGTGAGTAGTGAGTAGTAAAATGATTTTATTTTCACACTCACACCCACACTGACACTATATACAAAGTGAGGTGTTAAAATGTTTATAGATCCAACTAAGCAGAAGATAGGAATTATCGGTGGTGGACAGCTAGGGAAGATGATGATTTTAGAAGCTAAGAAGATGGATTTTAAGATCATAATTTTAGACCCAACCAAAAACTGTCCTGCTCATAGTATAGCTGATGAGCATATTGTTGCTGATTTTGATGATGAAGAGGCTATTAGAGAGTTGGCCAATAAAGCTGATGTTATAACTTATGAGTTTGAACACATTGGTGTAGAAGTATTAAAAGAGTTAGAAGATGAAGGGTATAAAATCTACCCTACTATCAAAAGCTTAGAGATAATACAGAATAAATATAATCAAAAAGAGGTATTAGCAGTAAATAATATAGCAGTTCCAGATTTTATTTCAGTTTCAAATATAGATGAGATTAAAAGTGCAGGAGAAGAGTTTGCTTACCCGATGATGCTAAAGAGCTGTACTGGAGGTTATGATGGTAAGGGTAATGCAATAATTAAGAATCAAGATGAGGTAGTACAAGCTTATGAAAGTTTAGGAGCAGGTAGTTTACCGCTAATGATAGAACGCTTTGTACCCTTCATTAAAGAGATTTCTATCTTGGCTTGTCGAGGAATTGATGGAGAGATAGCTGTTTATCCTGTCGCTGAGAATGATCACCAAGATAGTATCCTAATTGAAACTAGAGTGCCAGCAGAGATTTCAGATACTCTTAAAGAAGATGCTATTAGCTTAGCTCATCAGGTAATGGAGGTCTTTGAAGGTGTAGGTATCTTCTGTATAGAAATGTTTGTAACAGAAGATGAAAGGTTATTAATTAATGAGATAGCACCAAGACCTCATAACTCTGGGCATTATACTATTGAAGGTTCGATTACTTCCCAATTTGAACAGCATATTAGAGCAATTACTGGATTACCTTTAGGAGCGACAGCTTTATTACGACCAATAGTGATGAGAAATATTCTAGGAGAAGGGAAGCAAGGAGCAGCTATTGTTGAGGGAATGGTAGAGGCATCTAGAGAAACTGCCCTTAAAGTTCATGTTTATGGTAAAGAGATATCTAAGCCTAAGAGGAAGATGGGGCATTTTACAGTTACAAGTGATAATCTAATAGAAGCAATCAAGAAGGCAGAAGATGCAAGTAAAGTGATTAAAATTGTTGGAGAGCAATAATTAGTGTGAGTGGTCAGTGTGAGTGAGGGTAGGTGCTTAAGAAATTAAGCATCTTGTAAGATTTTAGTCACACTTGCTAACTCACACACACTAATTAAAGGGGGATTAAATTTATGAAACCACTTGTTGGTATTATCATGGGAAGTGATTCTGATTTACCAGTAATGAAAGAGGCTGTGAAGATTATGGAAGAGTTTGGAGTGCCTTATGAAGTTACAGTTGTATCAGCTCATCGTACTCCTAAGCGACTATATGATTATGCTAAAAAGGCAGAAGATAAAGGCTTAGAGGTAATTATTGCTGGAGCAGGTGGAGCAGCTCATCTGCCAGGAATGGTAGCAGCTATTACTAGTCTTCCAGTAATTGGAGTTCCAGTTAAGACATCTACTCTAAATGGAATTGACTCATTATACTCAATTGTTCAGATGCCAGGTGGGGTGCCAGTAGCTACTGTAGCAATTAATGGTGCTAAAAATGCAGGATTATTAGCAGTTCAAATCTTAGGTGGAGTAGATAAAGAATTGAGAGTTAAGTATAAGGAATATAAAGCTGATATGAAAGAGATGGTTGAAGGTGTAGCAACTAAATTGGAGAGTTTAGGTGCTGAGAAGTACTTAGCTGATAAAGAAAAATAATCATAACGAATATTTTAATAGTTAACTATTAAAATATTCGTTAATTTATTGATATAATAGTTTTGATATGTTATTATAGAGTTGTAAATAAATTAAAAACGAATATTGTTGCTCGGTATATATGTGGGGATAGGGCCTACACGTTTCTACCAGACAGCCGTAAACTGTCTGACTACTTGAGGAAGTTTATTGGGGAATTTTATGCCTAATTATACCTTCTAATAAAGTAGTGGAGGTTATAATTAGGCTTTTTTATAAAAAATCAAAGAGTGAAATTATATAGGAGGTATAAGATGATAAGTCGTAGCATTTTTGATAACATTAGTCCTTTAGATCATCGCTATTCGATGAGAAGTGAGGAGTTTGAAGAGTATAGTAGATATTTATCCGAGAGAGCAAAGATAAGATACCAATCAGAGGTAGAACTAGCTTTAGTAAAAGCATTAGCTAAGAATGGAATCTGTTCTGATAAAGTAGTTCAAGAAGTTGAGCAGGCTATAAGTGAGCTTAGTCCAGAGGAAGTATATGCTGAAGAGAAGAAGACTAGACATAATATTAGAGCTTTAGTCAATTGTATTCAAAAAAGAGTTAGTGAAGATGCTAAGCCTTATATTCATTTTACAACCACCTCTTTTGATATAGTCGATACAGCCAACTCTTTAAGGTATAAAGAGACTGCTGAAGAGTTAATTGTACCAACCTTAAAAAAGTTAGAAAAGGTTTTAATGGAGATTGCTTTAAGAGAGAAAGATACAGTTCAAGTTGGTAGAACTCATGGGCAGCATGCAGTACCAGTTACCTTTGGCTTTGCAGTAGCGGAGTATGTCAGCCGTTTTGCTAATAAGATTCAAGCAGTAGAAGAGAGTGCCAAGAATCTAAGAGGAAAGATATCTGGAGCTGTAGGTGCTTATAATGCAAGCCACCTATTCTTTGATAAACCTGAAGAATTTGAGGCTGATGTTTTAGCAGAAATGGGATTAAAAGCAAGTACCCATTCTACTCAAATTGTAGAGCCAGAGTATATCACTGATTTTGTCCATTCATTAATCTCTGCTTTTGGAGTATTAGCAAGCTTTAGTGATGATATGCGCCACTTACAGCGTTCCGAGATTGGTGAAGTTGGTGAACACTTCGGAAAGGATCAAGTTGGTTCTTCAACTATGCCTCATAAGAGAAACCCAATCAATTATGAGAATGTTAAGAGTATGTGGAAAGCCTTCATGCCACATATGGTAACAGTCTATCAAGATCAGTTATCAGAACATCAAAGAGATTTAACTAATTCGGCTTCTAGTAGATTTATACCCGAAATTATAGTAGGTCTATTATCCTCGGTAAATCGCTTAATCAGAGTATGTGAAAAGCTAGTAGTAGACCATGAAAATATTAAGAGAAACTTTGAAATGAATAAAGAGATGATAGTAGCAGAACCGCTTTATATCCTGTTGGCTTCCTATGGTCATCCTGATGCTCATGAAGCAGTAAGGAAAATGACTCTAGAATCTCAACAAACGGGTGAGACTTTAAGAGAATTAATCCAAAAAAGCGACGAATTAAAGCCTTATTGGGATAGACTAACTGATAAACAGATGGAATTATTAATCAATCCAGAAAAGTATATCGGGATTGCTTCAGAGAAGACAGAAAAAGTTGTAGAGTATTGGAGTGAAAAGTTAGGTATAGAGTTGGGGTAATAGAAAGGTAAAATAATACTTTTCTAGTTAACAGTTGACGGTTTACAGTTTACAGTTAAAAAATTCAATTATATATTTTAATAGGTTTAATGGTTTTGAACTTAACTGTCAACGGTCAATTGTACACTGTAAACTAAAATAGAACTTAGGGAGTGTATCTTAATGGAAAAAATAGAGATGCTTTATGAAGGAAAGGCTAAAAAGATTTATAGTACCGAAGACACTGATAAGGTAATTGTTGAATACAAAGATGATGCAACGGCTTTTAATGGTGAGAAGAAGGGTCAGATTAGTGAAAAGGGTAAGTTAAATGCTAAAATTTCTACTATCTTCTTTGAATTATTAGAAGAGAAAGGTATTCCTACACATTTAGTAGAACAACTTAATGAAACTGATGTTTTAACTAAGAAGTTAGATATTATCTTAGTAGAGGTAGTAATGAGAAATATTGCTGCTGGAAGTCTTGCTAAGAGGTTAGGACTAGAAGAGGGAGTTGAACTTAAAAAGCCAGTTTTAGAATTTTATTATAAGAGTGATGAATTGGGAGACCCAATGATTAATGAATATCACATTTATGCAGAGGAATTGGCTACAAAAGAAGAACTAGATACTATTAAGGATTTAGCTTTTAAAATCAATGAAATATTAGTAGACTTTTTAGCAGATAAAGGTATAGACTTAGTAGACTTTAAATTAGAGTTTGGTAAAGGTGCAGATGGACAAGTCTATTTAGGTGATGAAATCTCTCCTGATACTTGTCGTTTTTGGGATAGCAAGACTAAAAAGAAGTTAGATAAGGACCGTTTCCGTAGAGATTTAGGAGAAGTAGAAGGTGCTTACCAAGAGATTTTAAAAAGGCTTGAAGGCAGTAACAGCTAACGAGTAATCAGTGATTAAATTTAATAATAATTGTTAAATTTTTTAATTTGTTATTAGTTGCTAATTAGTGAACTTAGAAGGAGATGAAATAGGATGGAAAAAGAGTATCCGCTCCAAGAGAGAATGCCAGTAGATAAGATGGAAGAAGAATGTGGTGTATTTGGGATTTATGATCCTAATTCAACTACTGATGTAGCTACACTATCGTATTTAGGCTTACATGCCCTCCAACATCGTGGACAAGAGAGTGCAGGAATTTGTGTTAATCATAGAGGAAAATTTAATATCTATAAAGGAATGGGTTTAGTTAACAATATTTTTAATGAAGATATTTTGGCAGATTTAAAGGGAGAGGTAGCAATTGGACATGTTCGTTATTCCACTACTGGTTCAAGCTTATTAGCAAATGCTCAACCTTTATTGACTAACTCAATCAAGGGAGATTTGGCTATCGCTCATAATGGTAATCTGATTAACAGTTCAGAGATTAGATTGAATTTAGAGAATCAAGGTTCTATCTTCCACTCTACTCTAGATACAGAGGTTATTGCCCATTTAGTAGCTCGTTCCTTTAAGGATAATATTGTTGAGGCTTTAATGCATAGTTTACAACAGGTTAAAGGTGCATATAGTCTAATTGCAATGGCTGGAGATAATTTAGTTGCTGCTCGTGACCCTCATGGTTTTAGACCATTATCTTTAGGAAAATTAGGAGATGCTTATGTAGTAGCTTCAGAGACCTGTGCCTTTGATATCATTGGAGCTAAGTTGATTCGAGATATTAAACCTGGTGAGATGGTTATTATTAATAAAGATGGGATTACTAGTCGTTTTTATAGTGAAGAACAGCCTTCTAGATTTTGTGTCTTTGAGTTTATCTATTTTGCCCGTCCTGATAGTGTAATTGGTGGTCAGAATGTTCATTTAGCCCGTAAAGAGATGGGGCGCCAGCTAGCAAGAGAGATGGATGTTGAGGCTGATATTGTAGTTCCTGTACCAAGCTCAGGCATTTCAGCAGCAATAGGTTTTGCTGAAGAGTCAGGAATTTCTTATGAGAAGGGGATTTTAAGAAATAGATATGTAGGAAGAACCTTTATTCAACCTAACCAAGAGATTAGAGATTTAAAGGTAAGGGTAAAATTAAACCCAATTAGAGAGATTGTTGAAGGAAAAAGAGTTATCTTAATTGATGACTCTATCGTTAGAGGTACTACTAGTAAGCAAATTATTAGAATGATGAGAGAAGCGGGAGCAAGTGAAATTCACTTTGCTATCTCATCACCTCCTGTAATTGAGTCCTGCTATTATGGTTTAGATACCTCTAGACGACAAGAGCTAATTGCTGCTCATAATAGTGTTGAGGAGATTGCTAATTATATTGGTGCAGATTCTTTAACCTATGTGAGTATAGAGGGCTTATTGAACTCAATTAAGGCTGAAGGATTTGATTATTGCACTGCTTGCTTTAATGGGGATTATCCAATAGGTAGAGGAACTGATAAGTACGCATTAGAAGAATAAATTGATAATTAGCAATGTACAATTTACAATTAGGGTTTTTAAGGTGTTGATTTTAACTGTCAATTCTATACTGTACATTATAAACTGATAAAACGGGGTGAAGTAAAATGGGATTATCTTATAAAGATGCTGGAGTAGATATTGAAGCGGGAGAAGCTGCAGTAAGTAAGATGGGTAAGCATGTTAAAGCTACCTTTGGACCAGAGGTACTGACTGATTTAGGCGGCTTTGGCGGTTTATTTGCACCAGATTTAAGTGGCTATGAGCAGCCAGTCTTAGTATCAGGAACTGACGGTGTGGGTACTAAGTTGAAGTTGGCCTTTATGATGGATAAGCATGACACTGTGGGGATAGATTTGGTAGCTATGTGTGTCAATGATATCCTAGCTCAAGGTGCTAAGCCATTATTCTTCTTAGATTATCTGGCAACAGGCAAATTAAATCCTGATAAAGTTGAGGATATCGTTAAAGGAATTGCAGAAGGCTGTCAGCAGTCAGGTGCAGCTCTAATTGGTGGAGAGACTGCTGAGATGCCAGACTTTTATAGTGATGGTGAGTATGATGCAGGTGGCTTTGTAGTCGGGATTGTTGATAAGCCAAAGGTAATCACTGGGGAGAAGATTCAAGCTGGAGATAAAGTAATTGGACTGGCTTCTAATGGTATTCACAGTAACGGTTATTCTCTAGTACGTAAGCTCTTTTTTGAGATAGAAGACTATGATGTTGATAGTCAATTAGAAGGCTTAGAGGCTACTTTAGGTGAGGAGCTATTAACACCTACTAGAATCTATGTTAAGCCTGTTTTAGAGTTAATTAACAAGTATCAAATTAGAGGTATTGCTCATATTACTGGTGGGGGATTAATCGAGAATATTCCTAGAGTCTTACCTGATAATACTAAGGTTGTCTTAGATAGATCTAGTTGGGACGTACCAGAGATATTCAATATCATGCAAAAACTTGGTAAGATAGAAGATAGAGAGATGTGTCGTACCTTCAATATGGGAATCGGTATGGTTTTGATAGTTCCTGCCAAAGAAGCAGATGCTGTAGTTGAAGAGGCTAATAAGTTAGGCGAGCAGGCTTATTTAATCGGTGAGGTGCAAGAAGGAGACAAAAAAGTCGAAATTAAATAGTGTGAGTGTGAGTGGAGAGTGGGAGTGAAGAAATTATTATCTAAACTCACACTGACACTAAGCACCCACATTGTAAAGATTGAGGTGGAGTAGATGTTAAAGATTGGAGTATTGGCTTCAGGACGGGGAAGTAACTTACAATCAATTATAGATAGTATAGAAGCAGGAGAGCTACAGGCTGAGATTAAAGTAGTTATTAGTGATAAAGCAGGAGCTAAGGCATTAGATAGAGCAGCTAAGTATGGTATAGCTAATAAATACATTAATCCTAAAGCTTATGATAGTAAAGAGAACTTTGAACAGGCAATGATAGATGTACTTAAGGAGCATGGAGTAGAGTTAGTAGTAATGGCAGGATTTATGAGAATATTGACCCCATATTTTGTGAGATACTATCGAAATAGAGTGATGAATATCCATCCTTCTTTATTACCATCATTTACAGGCTTACATGCTCAAAAGCAGGCCTTAGATTATGGGGTCAAGCTGGCTGGCTGTACCGTTCATTTTGCTGATGAAGGGATGGATACAGGTCCAATTATTCTACAGGCAGCGGTACCTGTCAAGGATGATGATACAGAGGAGACTTTGGCTAAGAGAATTTTAGTAGAAGAGCATCGAATCTACCCTGAAGCAATTAGATTGTTCAGTGAAGGTAGAGTGGAAGTAAAGGATGGGAAAGTAAAGATAAAGGCAGTTGAGAGTGAACAGTTATAAAACTAAAGTTATTTTATTAGATCAAAGGAATAAAAGACTAAAGTTAAGAAATCAATAGTATATGAATTATTTTACTGTAAACTGTCAACTGTACACTGTAAACTAAAAATAAGGGGGAGTGAGAATTAATGGCTAAGATTCGTCAAGCATTGTTGAGTGTTTCTAACAAAGAGGGGATTGTTGAGTTTGCCAAAGGACTACATAAGTTAGGTGTTAGCTTAATCTCTACTGGTGGAACTGCTAGAAAGCTAAAGGAAGAGGGGTTACCTGTAATAGGAATCAGTGAGGTGACAAACTTTCCAGAGATGATGGATGGAAGGGTTAAGACTTTACACCCTGCAGTACATGGAGGTATCTTAGCAGTTAGAGATAATGAGGAGCATATGAAGCAGATTAAGGCTGAAGGGATTAAGCCGATTGATTTGATTGTCTGTAACCTCTATCCTTTTGCTGAGACTATTGCTAAGGAAGGTGTTACTTTAGAGGAGGCTATCGAGAATATCGATATCGGTGGTCCAACTATGATCCGTTCTGCTGCCAAGAACTTCAATGATGTAGCAGTAGTTGTTGACCCAAGTGATTATACTGGAATCTTAGAAGAATTAGAAGCTAATGATACTGCTTTAGCTGTTGACAGAAAGATGGAGCTATCCTATAAGGCCTTCCATCATACAGCACAATATGACCATTTAATCCAAGATTATTTGGCTAAGCAGTTAAAAGATGATGAAGGATTGCCAGAGGTTATGCTAGATAGATATGAGAAGATCTCTGATTTAAGATATGGAGAGAATCCACATCAGCAGGCTGCTTTTTATAAGGAGAAAGATCTTACTGAACCTTCAATCACTACAGCTAAGCAACATCATGGTAAAGAGCTATCCTTTAATAATATCAATGATACTAATGGTGCTTTTGAATTAGTCAAAGAGTTTACTGATAAGCCTGCGGTTGCAGTAATTAAGCATGCTAACCCTTGTGGTATGGGAGTTGGAGATACTTTATTAGAAGCCTATGAGAAAGGTTATGCAGGAGATCCATTATCTGCTTATGGTAGTATCGTAGCTCTTAATCGTGAGGTGACAGAGGATGTGGCTAAGGGGATTGCAGGAGAAGGTAAGTTTGTCGAGGTTGTAATAGCTCCTGGTTATACTGATAAAGCCTTAGAGATTCTTAAAGCTAGATGGAAGAATGTACGAATCTTAGAGACTGGTGACTTATTTATCAATCGTGAAAAGCCAGGTTATGATATGAAGAAGGTAACTGGTGGATTATTGGTTCAAGATAGAGATGTAGTTGAAACTACTGAAGATGAATTAAAAGTAGTAACTGAGGTTAAGCCTACTGAAGAGCAATTGCAAGACCTATTATTTGCTTGGAAGGTAGTTAAGCATGTTAAATCTAATGCCATTGTGATGGCGAAGGATCAGATGGTAGTAGGTGTAGGAGCTGGTCAGATGAGCCGAGTTGATTCAATGATTATTGCTGGAATGAAGGCTGATGGACGCCAAGAGGGTGGAGTAGTAGCCTCAGATGCTTTCTTCCCATTCCCAGATGCTATCGAAGAAGCTGCTAAGAAGGGAATCAAAGCTGTCATTCAACCAGGTGGTTCTATCAGAGACGAACAAGTAATTGAAGCTTGTAATGAGCATGGAATTGCCATGGTGTTTACAGGTAGAAGACACTTTAAACATTAAAAGTATATAAATAGAAATAAAAGTGAATATACTAATCTTTGAAGAGGGTGATTACAATACATTGTAATCACCCTCTTCTTTCTTCTATAGATGCTTTGGTTTGAAATAATAATCTATTTACGCTATGATACTATTAACGATATACTTGATTTTAAGTTTACAGGTCATTACTTATTAAAAAATTAAAGAGGAGGTAAAAAGGATGTCTAAACAAGAGCTTAAAAAGAAGTTGACCGATATACAATATAAAGTTACTCAAGAGGAAGGTACAGAAGCTCCTTTTAAAAATGAATATTGGGATAATTATGATGAAGGAATTTATGTAGATATAGTCTCAGGAGAACCTTTATTTAGCTCCAAGGACAAGTTTAAATCGGGAAGTGGCTGGCCTAGCTTTACTAAACCTCTAGTTGCGAAGAATATTGTAGAGAAAGAGGATCATAAGCTATTTTCTACTAGAATAGAGGTGCGAAGCAAGGAAGCAGACTCACATTTGGGTCATGTCTTTGAAGATGGTCCAGAGCCAACAGGGCTAAGGTATTGTCTTAATTCAGCTGCTTTAAGGTTTATTCCTAAAGATAAATTAGAAAAAGAGGGATATGAAGAGTTCTTGGAGGAATTTGAATAAAGATAGATAAATTAAAGGAGGCCAGATAGGCCTCCTTTAATTTATATTAATCAATAGAATAGATTTATATATCCAATGTTGCAAAATAATCTTCAGGTGTCTCTGCTCTTCTTATTAGCTGAGTTGATCCATCTTCTTTTAGAAGAACCTCTGCAGAACGTAGCTTACCATTATAGTTATATCCCATTGCAAAACCATGGGCACCAGTATCATGAATGACTACTAGATCGCCTTTATCAATCTTTGGTAGCATCCGATCTATTGCAAATTTATCATTATTTTCACATAATCCACCTGTCACATCATACTTGTGATCATTAGGTTCATTTTCTTTACCCATTACTGTGATATGGTGATAAGCACCATACATAGCAGGGCGCATTAAGTTTGCAGCACAAGCATCTAATCCAATATAATCTTTATGGATATTTTTCTCATGGATTGCAGTAGTCACAAGATGACCGTAAGGTCCTAACATAAATCTACCTAATTCAGTGCAGATAGCCACATCATCCATTCCAGCTGGGACAAGTATCTCTTCATAGGCTTGACGAACTCCTTCACCGATAGCTAAGATATCAGCTGTTTCTTCCTCAGGACGATAAGGGATACCAACACCACCAGATAAGTTGATAAAGGAGATATGAGCACCTGTTTCTTGGTTTAATTTAACAGCAGTTTCAAATAGGATTTTAGCAAGAGCAGGATAGTATTCATTAGCTACAGTATTACTAGCTAGAAAGGCGTGGATTCCAAAGTGTTTAGCACCTTTCTCTTGTAGCTTGTTGAACCCTTCGACTAATTGCTCATAAGTAAAGCCATACTTTGCCTCAGCAGGATTGTCCATAATATCATTATCACTTTTGAAGTTGTTGCCTGGATTATAGCGACAGCTAATAGTCTCTGGAATTTCACCAGTAACTTCTTCTAAGAAGTCAATATGGGTAATATCATCAAGGTTAATAATAGCATCTAACTTGCTTGCCAATTCAAAGTCTTCTCTAGGTGTAACATTTGAGGAGAACATGATATCATCTCCACTAAAGCCAACTTTTTCAGACATCATCAGCTCAGTAAGTGAAGAACAGTCTACTCCACAACCTTCTTCTTGTAATATCTTTAGGATTGTTGGATTTGGTGTAGCTTTTACAGCAAAATACTCTTTGAAGCCTTCATTCCAAGCAAATGCTTCGTTTAATTTACGTGCATTCTCTCTAATACCTTTCTCATCATATAGATGAAAAGGAGTAGGGTACTCTTGAGTTATCTCTTTTAATTGTTCTAAATTTACAAAGGGTTTTTTCACTTCAATCATCCTTCCTATTAGTTAATTCTATTAGTTTGATTTCATTTTTTAATGATTCTTTAAATAAATTTACTAGATTCTGCTTTTTTGAATATAAACAGGTAGAGTTATTCTCATCTATGATTTCTCCTGTTAATACCTTAGTTGAATCGACAATAAGCCTAATTTGATATTCTTCTCTTTTAGCATAATAGATCACTGCACCTTCAAGTTTAAATGGTCTTTCACTTATTATCACCACTTTAAGCCCTTTGGAGATAGATTTTTTTAAGTAGGGCAGTATTGTCTCCATAGTTTCATTAGATATAGATATATAAATACGTTCCTTGGCTTGGCTAATCATATTTTTTATCTTATCTAAGATATTTATTTTGCCCTGTACAGTGATATAGCCATTGTCTTCTGCTTGACGTTTGGGCATGTTTTCTATCAATTTAACCTTTAACTCTTTCATCTGCCTAATCTTATTATCACAGAACTCATCAATAGGTATAGGGGTATATTTCTTTGCCTTCTCTTCAATTAGATGAGCAGCCCCTTTTTCCACTAGACTGGCTAGATTGGTGTAGACATTGGAACGTGAGATTCCTGTCTCTTTAGCTACCTCATAACCTGTCATAGCACCATTGATAGATAATGTTATATAGATAGTTGCTTCTTGTCTGGTAAGGTTAAAGTATGTAAGTGACTCTTGTATATCTATAGAAAAAACCTCCTAACTACTAAATCAGATAGCACTTATATTTTAGTGGTTCTTTATAAGAACACTATATAACATTTGTTGAATTATGTCAACAGGAATTTGGGGTATTATAGCTAGAATAAGCTTTAAATATTAAGATCAAAAACTATTACGGGAAGGCTAAAAAACAGCCTTTTCCCGTGTTACTTTTATCATTGCCATAAAAGTAACCAAAAGGTCTAGAAAAAATTAAACTCACTTCGCAATGAAGATAATGAATATAATTATTTACTATACTTTTTAATTAAAACTTAGTTTAACTCTAAATTCTTGCTCAATTTTTGCTTCGTTCAAGCAGTAATTTTTTCGATTTGAAATTTATTGTAAAATAATAATATTGAACACTTGAGTTTAACCATCTTGTAATACCTAGAGGGGGAAATTAGTTATATATTTATACAATATGTATGCTCATACTCATAGTATCAAAATATATTTTAATAATAGTATATTTGATAGAGTATAACTATAATTTTGTAAACAAAAAGGTTTTAACCCGAAGAAAATTAATGTTTAAGCAAGCAAGTATTCTATAGATGTCCAACTTTAAAGTGAAATAAAAATAAAAGAATTATTAGCCACGAATTAACACAGATTCACACGAATTAAAATCAAATAATAATTATATTT
>NZ_JBSQYM010000060.1:0-16715 GCF_055140805.1 Orenia sp. | reverse complement strand
GATGAATCCTTTGAAGATCAGTTAAGAGATATCATATATAACTAGACATCCATATTATTACAGTTTGAGATTAGTTCAATTTATTATTGCAATTTAGATCTCTTTTTATTATCTAAATTACTTTTAATATACTTTTACTAAAAAGGAGCTAATAATTTATGATAATTGGAGAAGTTTTAAATAAAGTAGCTAAGGAAAAAGGCAATAAGCTTGTAGCTAGTTGTGAAGGTCAAAAGCTCAGTTATCAGCAGTTGGAAGAAAAATCTAATCAACTAGCAAATGGATTAATTGATTTGGGAGTTGATTTAGAAGATATGGTAAGTATATTCTTACCTAATAGTATTGAATTCTTGATTGCTTACTTTGGAATCATTAAAGCAGGTGCAATAATGGTACCAATGAATATAATGTTTAAATCCTCAGCTGTAGAGTATATTCTAAATAATTCAGAAGCTAAGGTATTAATTACTTCTAAAGATTTTTTAGCAACAATTAAAGAATGCAATTTAAAGTATCTTAAAGAGATAATAATTATTGAGGATGAAAAAATAGAAGGGGCTAGAAATTTAGATGATTTTTTCAAGTGGGATAAGTCCTCCCCTTCAGTAAAGGATTTATCCAAAGAGAATATAGCAGCTTGTTTATATACCTCTGGAACTACAGGAGACCCTAAGGGGGCAATGTTAACCCATCATAATCTGATCTTTGATACCCAAGCTTCGATAGAACATTTACAGGTGGATGAACATGGTAGATATTTATGTGTATTACCTATGTTCCATTCTTTTGCAGAGACTATCTGTATGTTAATGCCTGTTTTTTTAGGAGCAACGATTATAATTATGAAGCATTTTCAGCCTGAAAGTGTTTTGAAAGTTATTCAAGAGGAGCAGATTACCTTCTTTGCAGGGGTGCCTACAATGTATATGGCACTGTTAAATGTTAGAACTAGAGGTGAATATGATACATCAACTTTAGAGATGTGTATTTCTGGAGGAGCTGCAATGCCAGCTAAGACAATGGAGGATTTTGAAAAAGAGTTTAATGTAAAGATTGTTGAAGGTGATGGGCCAACAGAGACTTCGCCAGTTGCTTATGTCAATCCTATAGATGGAGTTAGGAAGATAGGCTCTGTAGGTATAGCTCTGCCTGGAGTAAGGGTAAAGATTGTTAACAAAGAGGATAAAGAGCTTCCTAGAGGGGAGATTGGGGAGATTGCTGTCCAAGGAGATAATGTGATGAAAGGATATTTTAAGAAGCCAGAAGCTACGGATAAGGCCTTGAAAAATGGGTGGCTCCATACTGGGGACTTAGGAAAGATGGATGATGAGGATTATATCTATATTATCGATAGACAGAAGGATATGATCAATGTAGCAGGAATGAATGTCTATCCTCGGGAGATTGAAGAAGCATTGTATAAACATCCTAAAATTAAAGAAGCTGCTGTAGTAGCAATGAAGGATGAATTAAGAGGGGAGGTTCCTAAGGCATTTATTGTTTTAAAGAATGGGCAACAAGCTACAAAAGGTGAGTTTAGAAGCTATTGTATTAATCAGTTTGCTAACTATAAGGTGCCAAAAAAGATTGAGTTTATAGAAGAATTGCCCAAAAATGCAACTGGAAAAATAGATAAGAAGAAATTAAGAAAGAGGGAAGAATTAGTTTATAATTAGTTATAGTTTAAATAAGGGCTAAATGCAATTATTGCATTTAGCCCTTATTTATATAATTTTATTTAGGTAGATATGAGGAGTATTCCTTCCTTAACTTATGTAGATAATTGAGTTTTTCTAAAGATTTTTGTTCATTATCCATGGCAATTGCTACTACCAAAGATTCAACCAAGGCTATAGGAGCAACCATTGAATGAAATTCCCAGACCTCTCCTCGTTCTACATATAGTACAATATCACTTTTATCAACCATTTCAGATATGATTAAATCGGTTATTAAGATTATTCTAAAACCAATCTTCTCTGCATAATCCAAAATTACTTGGGTTTCAGGTAAGACTTTAAAGAAGCCGAAGATAATTACTATATCAGCTTGATTTATATTGATGAGGCTTTCAAGAATTTCCTTTCCACTCTTTGCCATCTTCTCTGTGTTTAATCCAAATCTATTCAAGCGAAAAGAGAGTAAATCTGCCACACTTTCTGCTGGTCCTGGGGCAAAGAGGTAGATATTCTCTGCTGTGAGAATAGTAGTAATTGCTTTATTAAACTCCTCTATAGATAAGTGATTAGCTGTGTTATTAAGATAATCAATAGATCTATTGATTATTTCTGTAGGAATTTCCCTGTCATGCACCTCATTTAAGATAGATTCCATCTTATTAGCAGGGCTTATCTCAAAGTTATTCTTTAAGTGATCTTTAAACTCTTTAAATCCTGAAAAACCAATAGCTATACAGAATCTGGAGATTGTAGCTATGCTAACTTTTATCTCCTGTGATAGCTCATTTAGGGTCATATAAGGAATAACTCTGATATTCTTACAGAAAAAATCAGCAACTTTCTTTTCGCTTTTAGATAAATCTTCTACATTGATATCTATTGTAGAAATCTTCATAAATATCTCTCCTTTTCAAATAAGTCTGTACTAAAGATATTATTATTATAGTACATATAATTAAAAATGTAAATTTTTTTACATAAAAAATATTTTTAAAAAAGTTTTACATTTTATTAACATATAGTTTATACTTTTTTAACATTGAGCTTTTATAATAGAAATTGATAGTAAGGTTATTCTTATAAAAGGGGGAAATAGCAAAGGAAGTTATTAATAATTATTGTTATTTGAAGGTAGATAATCTGGTTAAGAGGCTTATTTGTGTAGATTATAAAATTTATAAAATATTTAAAATTAAGAAGGAGATGAATAGTTATGAATAATAACTCTAAAAAGTTAACGTTGACTCAGTCACAAAAAACGATGGTATTTATCTTGTCAATGGCTTTATTTGGGATGGCAGATTTAATTACAGAGATAGTTCCAGAATTTGCAGTAGGACCTATTGAGTTTTCTGTTTCTTATTTTGCTTTTATCCCATTAACATTATGTATACTTTTTGAGCCATTGTATGCTGCTTTGGGTGCTTGTTTTGGTGAGGTTATTTTTGCAGATTTATTGATGGGTGATTTTGGTGGATTAGGTGAGTTGGAAGGATTTATAGAGTTGGCGATAGGTCTATATGTAGCAGGTCTGTTGGTAAAAGATCCTAAAAATCGTAAGCAGATTGCAATTGCAGTACTGGTAGGTGTAGGAATCGATCAGATGCTTAGTTCAGTAGTAGATATCTCTAAGGTCTGGATTGGGATTGAGAATTTAGAGGCTGTTCCAGGTCTCCCCAAAAGTATTCTGTTGTTAGAAGGGATAAGCTTTGTAAATGAGATGGTGATTACAGGTGTTATATTTGGTCTATTGCCGACTTTATACTTAGTACCTAGATTGCATGGGAAGATTGAACCATTATTAGGCATCAAACCCCGTCAAAAGCTGAAAAACAGTTCTATGGTTGATATAGTTACTCCCAAATTAATTGTTACTTCAGTATTATTTGCTTTTATTGCTGCTATATCAGAGTTTATGTCTGAGATGGATATTAATTTTGGTGTGTGGGAACCAGATTTCTTAGATAAGTATGGTTTAGGCTTTATCTGGATTGGTGTCTTGGCAGCAGGTGTTATCTTTGCTGGTGTTTTAATCTTTATGATGAATAAGGTAGATAAAAAGGATAAGAAAGAGATGGAGAAAGTGGCAGTTTAGTAATTTTTGATTATTTGATTTTAAAGGAATTTAATAGGTATATTGTGATACTTTTGGGAATTGGGAGTCAGGAACCAGTTATCAGTAAAACAGACTGATTCCAGATTCCCGATTCCTGACACGAAAGTTTCGTAATATTATAGATTAATATCTAAATTTAACTTTATATTCTGATGCATAATTAATGTAAGTTAATTATTTAAATACAGTAAGTAGAGGAGAGTAAAAAAGTGAAGGAAATATTAAGGGTTGAAGATTTAACATTTCAATATCCTGGTGCTGATGAGAGGGTTTTGGAGAATGTTAATCTCAAGATTAATGAAGGTGATTTTGTAGCGATTATAGGTAGTAATGGTTCTGGTAAGACGACCTTGTGTAAGACCTTTAATGGACTAATTCCCCATTATCATGTAGGTGATTTTGAGGGTAGAGTTATTGTTGGAAGTGATGATACGACTCAAACTTCAGTCTCTAAATTGGCTCAAAGGGTAGGGTATGTTTATCAGAACTTTGAGGAGCAGTTAGTAAGACCAACTGTTTATGATGAGGTTACTTTTGCCCCTTTGAACTTTGGATTTAAGGATTATAAGAAGAGAGGGCAAGCTGCAATTGAATTGTTAGGATTGGAGCCGATTAAGCATAAGTTTATCTGGGAGTTAAGTGGAGGGCAGAAGCATTTAGTCGCTTTGGCAGGGGTGCTGGCACTAGACCCAGATATCATTATTATAGATGAGCCTGTAGCCCAGCTTGATCCTGCAAATGCAATAGAGATTTATGAAAAGCTAAAGTATTTGAATGAAGAGCATGGAAAAACAATAATTGTAATTGAACACCATACTGAATTTATTGGTGATTATTGTAAGAGTGTAGTGATGATGGGGAGAGGCTATGTAGCATGGCATAAGCCTGTTAAGCAGGCACTATCTAGAATAGACGAATTAAGAGAGAAGAATATCTTTCCTCCTCAGGTAACTCAAGCTGCTTATGAACTATCGGTAAGTAATGACACCTATCCGATTAACTTAGATGAGGGATTGGATTATTTCTCTGATATCTCTAAACCATCATTTACAACTGCAAGAAGGCATAGATTTACCAAGAAGATAGATATAGAGCCTGTGATTACCTTTAATAATGTTAAGCATAGTTATAGAACATTAAGTAAAGATAAGAGGGTAGCTTTGAATAATTTGAATATATCCTTTTATGAGGGCGATAGAGTTGCACTAATTGGTAATAATGGTGCTGGAAAATCGACCTTACTTAAGATGATAACAGGTCTAATTAAGCCCAGCCAAGGAGACGCAATAGTCTGTGGTAATAATACCAGGCAGATATCCTCTGAAGATTTGGCAGAAGAGGTTACTTATATTTATCAGAATCCTGAAGAGATGTTCATCAGTGATAATATCCGCCAAGATATAGAGTATTATCTTAAGTCCAGAAATGAAGAGAATCTTGATGAGTTTGTAGATCAGATTATAGAGACTTTGGGGCTTGAAGAATTACAGGATAGAGATGGTCGTCTATTAAGTGGTGGTCAACAAAGAAGAGCCTCACTTGCTATTGGAACTGCCATGAAGCCATCGGTGATCTTATTAGATGAACCGACAGCAAGTTTAGATATAGTCAGCCGTAAAGAGATGCTAAATATGATTGAGAAGTTGGAAGAATGGGTTAAGACTGTAATTGTAGCTACCCATGATATGCAGTTGGTCTCAGATTGGGCAGATAGGATAATAGTGCTTAATGAAGGGGAGATACTCAAAGATACAGATCAGTATGGTGTCTTTGAAGATGGAGAGCTTTTAAGTAAGACCCATATCAAACCTCCTCAAATTTTGGAATTAAGTAGAAGGTTAAAGATGACCCCGATTGCTTTAAGTGTAGAGGAATTTGTCAATAGATTGGGAGGTGAAGAGGTTGAAGCTATTTAGCGATTTAATAGCTAAGATATCGGTTGAAACTATTAAAATGGAATTGATGAAGACAGCCTATGGAACTGATGATACATTTTTGTCTAAATTAGATTCTAGAATATTGATTGTATGGTATCTGATTTTTGCTATACTTCCTTGGCTTTTCTTTAATAAGACAATTATAATTGGCTTGTTATTATTTATGATTGTGATGGCTAGTATGTCTAAAGTTAGTAAGTTAATAGTGGCATTATTATCATTTAGTCTGATTGCAGAGTTTAGTTCAATCTTTATTGTATCCTACTTTTTTGGTGGGGGAGTAGAGAGTATAGGACCCTTAATTTTGCTAAGTACGAAACTAGTTATTATTGCTTTAGCCAGTATTTCCATATTTACTAGTATGGACCCTGAGAAATTTAGTGATGCATTATTGAGTTTTGGACTTTCAGGAAGATACTGTTTTGGAGTCTCCTATGGTTACAGGATTTTACCACTATTATTTGAAGAGTATAATAATATCTTTAATTCCTTTAGATTAAGAGGTAAGATGCCAGAGCAGAAAGGTTTTTTAGGTTGGCGTTCTATCTATTATTATCTTAAGATAATAATTCTTGGCTTTTATCCAATGATATTAAATACAGCTAAACGGATTCGCACCACTGTAGAGGCTTTGGAGTTAAAAGGCTTTACTTATTCTTTGGATAATGAAGAGGTTAAGAAGCTTAAGCTGTCATATATGAAGGTAGGTAAGCAGGATATATTATTTTTAGCATCATCTATCTGCATAGTTGCAATAATTATTACAATTGGTAAAATTTATCCTTTATAGAGAGGTGGAGTAGAAGATGTATATGGATTTTCATTGTCATACTAAGTTATCTAAGAAGTTTGAGTTTGAATTGGAGCGATTTAAGAGTATAATCGAGACTGCTAAAAAGAATGGTTTGGATGCAATTGCTTTAACGGAACACTTTCATACAGTCAATTTCTATGAGATTTATAAGACTTTAGATAGAAATTATGAGTACAAAGATGATTATTATGATGTTGATGGTTTTAAGGTCTTTTGTGGGATGGAGGTTGATATTAAGGAGAATGGTCATATTATAATAGTAGGTAGAAAAGAGGACCTATTAGATTTAAGAGGACTATTTCCTAAAGTGATAACAGAGAATGATTTTCCAACCTTAGAGTATCTAGTAACTGAAGCTGAAAAGCGTAATCTGATTAAGATTGGTGCACATCCTGCTAAGAAGAGTAAGTATTTGATGAATATGAATCCTAATTTATTAAAGGGGTTAGATGGATTGGGCTTAAATGGTAAGTGTTTGAATCTAAGGTTTAAGGTTGCTGACTTATCTGAGACAATTGGAGTTCCTCTGATAGCAGGTAGTGATACCCATCATGTCTTGCACATGGGAACAGTCAAAAACAATTTCTATAATGATCATAATACGATTGCTGGAATTAAAGAAGCAATTAAGAATAGAGAGTTTGAGACAGTTATCACCAGAGGGGCTAAATTAAAAGCTGCTGCTGGTCAAGTTGCTAAAAAGGTAGCCAAGCGTTTAAAAGAGATCAAGGAGTCAAAAGCAGTTTAGTTTGGAAATAAGTTATTTTTAAAGTAAAACTTAATGGATATAGTGCGACACTTTCGTGTCAGGAATCAGGAATCTGGAACCAGTGTTTATAACTGATTCCTGACTCCTGATTCCAGATTCCTGAAAGTGTCGCCTTATCTCGATATAGCATCATATCTCGATTTAATTCTAGAATTGGATGTAGGTATTGGTTTAGGGAGGGTAAGAGATTGAGAAACTTTAATTGGCAGCAGAAGGTGAAGGATTTAAAAGCAGAGTTATATATTCTCTATTATGCATACAAAGATCCAAGGGTCTTTTGGTATTTAAAGTTATTTATTCTTCTGATATTAGGTTATGCCTTAAGTCCTATTGATTTAATCCCAGATTTCATTCCTATTTTAGGCTATTTAGATGATTTTTTATTATTGCCTATTGGAATTATTTTAGCTATAAAATTAATTCCTGATAACCTCTATCAAGAGTTTAAAAAAGATGCAGAAATAAGTATGGATAATCGGTTCAGTAGATTTGGCGGATTATTGGTTATCATAGCATGGACACTTGTAATTTTATTGGTTATCTTTATGATGTTAAGGTGAGTTAAGTTAGGGTTTATGGTTTGATGATGACAATTTATGATTGATATATGATTTAATTTGCTCATAGACTTGTCTGGCTTTGGCTGAGGGGGGCAAGGTTATAAACAGCTTATCTATATATTCTCTTTTTTCAATGATTTCGAGACTCTTTTGAAAGTTTATGTCATAAACCCAGCCCATTTGTGTTAATTTTAAATCATTTAATGTTTTTAAATCTTTATAATCAACAGGCTTTTCTGCTATTATCTGTTGGCAGATAGAGTCAGAAATATTACCTTTAGAAGTTAAGCCTAAGCCCACAACTTTATTATTATCTTTTTGTTTATAATCATCAATTACAACTCTCCAGATATCTAATTTATCGGCATCACGAATTAATTTGCTATAAAGTAATACCTTGTCAGTCTCATCTTCAGGTAAATTCATCTTATTATGATAAGATATAGCCTTTAAAATTAGCTGAGAAGATTCTTGAGAAATTTCTGCTAATAGATCATTCTCTAAGATGATTTTAACTGCTAGTTTGGCATGATCCTCTGATTTAGCATCTGAAAAGGTCTTATAGCGCTTATATTGTTCAAATCTTCCTAAGTCATGGAATAGTGCTGTTATTTTAGCAAGATATAGTTCTTCTGTTGATAGTATCTCTTCTCCTATATTAGTTATTAATTCAACAACTTTATAGGTATGCTCAAATTTTAAATCGATATTTCTTTGGTCAGTAGGATTTGGGAAGGAGTAAGTACTTACATATTTATTAAACCATCTTTTTAAAGTTAAAAATATCTCTTCATTCATTATGGATTCCTCCTCTTATATTATTAGCTCTCTTTAATTGTATAGCTTAGCTTGTGCTTAGGCAAGGGGAGATAGAGAAATATTAACTTTCTTGTGAGAGAGAGGAAGTGATGCAGCTTAGAGATATTACGACACTTTTAGGAATCTGGAATCAGTTATCAGGAACCTGTAAACTATACTGATTCCAGATTCCTGGTTCCCGACACGAAAGTGTCGCAATATACTCATTAAGAGTTACTATTCTGGTTAAAAAGAATCTTTATGTTAATTTCTTATAAATAAAATAGATGGTCTGGTTTATTTTTGATATAATGGTTATAATTATGGTGATAGAAATTAGAGAGATCTTCTCTAATATTAGATATTATCTTATAGTTAAAGGTTAAATTAATTGATACTTTAGAAAGGATGATAACAGTGAAAGAACCATTAATTATGACACCTGGACCAACCTATGTCGATGAAGAGGTAAGGGATGCTTTGGCTAAGCCTATAACTAATCCTGACATAGACCCAGATTTTTATGAGTATTATCGGGCTACCTGTGCAAAGCTACAGAAGCTGATGAATACTGAAAATCAAGTACTTATCTTGAGTGGAGAGGGGATATTAGGTCTTGAAGCTGCTTGTGCTTCTCTAATTGAGCCTGGAGATAAGGTATTATGTATCGATAATGGGATTTTTGGCAATGGCTTTGGTGACTTTGCTAAAATATATGGAGCTGAAGTGAGCTATTTTAAAGCTGATTACCGTAAAGCTATTGATCCTCAGAAATTAAAAGAATTTTTAGAGGAGAATCATGACTTTAAACTGGCTACTTTAGTCCATTGTGAGACACCTTCAGGAATAAGCAATCCAGTAGAGCAAATCTGCCCTTTATTGAAAAACTATGGGATTATTACAGTAGTCGATTCAGTTTCAGCTATCGGTGGTGAGCGATTAGAGTCAGATAAGTGGGGAATGGATATTGTTTTGGGCGGTTCCCAGAAGTGTCTATCTGCTCCTCCAGGATTGACTTTTCTAAGTATAAGTCAAACTGCTTGGAAAGTAATCTTAAATAGAAAAGCACCAATTGCTAGCTTTTATTGTAATTTAGCAATTTGGAAGGATTGGTATGAGAAGCAGTGGTTTCCTTATACCCAACCGATCAGTGACATCTATGGATTAAGAGTAGCAGTAGAGAGGTGGCTAGAGGAGGATAATCCAATTGCTAAACACGCTAAAATAGCCAATGCTGTTAGAGAGAGTTTAGTCAGTGGAGGATTAGAGCTATACCCTCTAGATGGCTTCTCAAATACTGTCACTACTATTAAGATACCTCAAGGAATTACCTATCAGGATATTTACGACCAGATGCTAAAGGAACATAATATTATGATAACTGGAGCCTTTGGATTTTTGCAGGATAAGGTGATTCGAATTGGTCATATGGGTGAGAACTGTTATGAAGAGAAGCTTTATTTAACTCTAAAAGCTCTTGATCTGACCTTGCGTAGTTTAGGAGTTGAGTTAAAGGGAGAGTTAGATAAATTATTTGTCGCAGCTATGAAGTCATAGAAACTAGTAAAATTATTATAAAGGTTAGAGAAGCCCTACTGTCAAGTAGGGCTTCTTATCTAATATCCATTTTTAAAGCTAACGATATTATCTAAAGGTTGTTCTTCTATATAATTTTGTAAGTTCTGACTAAAGATATCGTATAATCGCTCTGTATTAGTGGGTGAGTAGCCAGAACAGTGGGGTGTGATGATTACATTATCCAATCTCCATAGAGGATTATCAGCAGGTAATGGTTCAGGTGTAGTAACATCTAAGCCTGCTCCTGCTATCCATCCTTCAGTTAAGGCCTTGATTAAATTATCTTGTATAATTAATCCTCCCCGACCAACGTTAACCAAAAAGGCATCATCCTTCATTAGTTTTAATTCTTTCTCTGAAATTATTCCTTCAGTGGCCTCTGTCAGTGGTAAGGTTAGAATGACATAATCTGACCTCTGTAGTACTGTTTCAATATCAGCTTGACTATATAATTTATCTATATAAGCAGGTGTTTTTGTTAAGGTTCTTTTGACTGCTAGCACTTTAGCACCTAAAGCCTTAGCACGCCTGGCAATCGCTCTTCCCAAATCACCTAAACCGATTATTCCAAAGGTAGAGCCATAAATATCCTTTCTGGGACTAATGGAATTCCATTTCTGTTCTTCTTTCTGTTTAAGATATAGTGGTAGGTTCTTATTAAATGCCAAAATCATCCCTAATACATGTTCAGCAATGGGTAGACCATAAACACCACTAGAATTAGTTAATTTAATATCTTGATTCTGATATAAACTCTGATCTATGTATTTACTTGCACCAGCACTAGGCAGGTGTAACCATTTTAACTTTTTTGCCTTCCTTAAATCCTCTTCTTTAGGCCAACCAAAGATTATTTCTGCTTTTTTGAGTATATCTGTTGAGACTTTATCTGAGTTAACATTGCTAATTATAGCCTGAGGAGCAATTTCTTTTAATTGAGATAATTGTTTTTGACTAAATTTTGCATCAAACATAATCAAAATTTCAAGATTATTATCCATTTGAGTTTTTCCTCCTTCTATTTATTATAATTATAGACTAACTTAATTATGTTTTCCAATCAATTTAATATATAAATCTAAGAATATATTATATTCAATAAAAAGAAGAGAAGATAATATATTCTTAGATTTCAATAGAGATAAGGGTTTAGAAGGTTTTATTTTACTAAAAAGAGCAATTAATTGCTCTTTTTGATTTTAAAAAACCATCTATAATATTTATTAGAGAGGTAAAAAGTTGTACATAGAGATAACCATGTCCAATACCAATGCCAATTATGATATTCGATTAATTCTGTGTATCTTTCTAAGACAACTTCTATCAAAGTTATTGTAGAGACATATGAAAAATAATAACATAACTTTCTGAACAAACCTTTTTCAAAAGGATAGTATAGATTAAACAGAATAGAAATAGCTGGGAAAATAA
Organism: Orenia sp.; assembly: GCF_055140805.1. Classification (NCBI taxonomy): domain Bacteria; kingdom Bacillati; phylum Bacillota; class Clostridia; order Halanaerobiales; family Halobacteroidaceae; genus Orenia; species Orenia sp. The sequence goes on along the minus strand of NZ_JBSQYM010000060.1, from coordinate 5,033 downwards.
AATATTCAAAAGTAAAACTAGTTCTTGCTGCATAAGCAAAGAGTCGCTGGGGATAACTTATTAATTTATGTTCTACTACTATAAATCCAAGCAACCATGTCATTACCTGCTTAAAAAGAAAGATAACCTGTGCCTCACGAATTTTATCCTTAGAGACATATTTAATCAACAAAAATATAAGAACAATATATGATAGGATCAATATAATTAGCTCTAAGCTCATCTATTAGTCTCCTTAAATTATATATTAATTATTATAGGTATTTGAATTCAAAATGAAACTTAATGGATATATTGGGACTGTTTTGGGAATATCCCCCACCTAACCTCCCCTACGAGTTTTTAAAAGACCAAAAACTCTTCATGGAATCTCAATTTTTAAATGTCCTCCTTAAAAGGGGAGGAACAAAAAGAAGTTAAAGTCCTCTCCCTGTCAGGGAGAGGATTTAGGAGAGGGTGACACACTCACACTCATAGCTTACACTCGACACAAAGTGTCGTAATCTCCTTATAAAAAGAGACTATTTATATTAATATTGTGCTATTTAAGAAGATTTATTCTTTTATACATTATATTCAATTTATGAACTCTACATATTTTATCTTGTTTAGAAGAAAACTAAAAAATGTCAATGATTTTCTTGACAATCAATCATTCTTATGGCATAATTGTTAGTAACAATAACTATTATCAATAAAATATATTGTTATCTTTTTAAGCATCTTAAATAATAATTAGGAGGGATTTATATGTCATTAGTAGGAAAAGAAGTATTACCATTTAAAGCACAAGCTTATCAAAAGGGTGAATTTTTAGAGGTTACAGAAGAAAACTTTAAAGGGAACTGGAGTGTAGTTGTATTCTATCCAGCTGACTTTACCTTTGTATGCCCTACAGAATTAGAGGATTTGCAGAATGAATATCAAAATTTAAAAGATCTTGGAGTTGAAGTATATTCTGTTTCAACAGATACTCACTTTACACATAAAGCATGGCATGATAATTCAGAAACTATCGGAAAGATTGAGTACATAATGATTGGAGATCCATCCCATACTCTTTCTCGAAACTTTGACGTTCTTATTGAAGAAGATGGTCTTGCTGATCGTGGTACCTTTATTATTGATCCAGATGGCGTGGTTCAAGGAGTAGAAATCAATGCAGGTAATATGGGAAGGGATGCAAGTGCCCTTGTCAGCAAAATCAAAGCAGCTCAATATGTAAGAAATAATCCAGGAGAGGTTTGCCCTGCTAAATGGAAAGAAGGTAGTAAAACTCTTAAACCAAGTCTTGATCTTGTAGGAAAAATTTAAGGAGTTGGTTAAATGGTGTTAGATGCAGAGATAAAAGCACAATTAAATGAATACCTTCGATTGCTGGAAGGTGATGTGCTACTTAAAGTGAGTGTTGGAGCTGATCAGGTATCCAAGGAGATGCTCGCTTTGGTTGAGGAATTATCCGACCTTTCTCCAAAGATTAAGGTAGAGAAGAGCACTATGCCAAGAACACCCAGTTTTAGTGTAAATCGTGTTGGAGAAGATACTGGAATTACCTTTGCTGGCATTCCTCTAGGCCATGAATTTACTTCATTGGTCTTAGCTTTACTACAGGTAAGTGGTAGAGCACCAAAGGTTGAACAGAGGGTCATTGACCAGATTAAAAATATTAAAGGTGAATATAACTTTGAAACATATATTAGTTTAAGTTGTCACAACTGTCCTGATGTGGTGCAGGCATTAAACTTGATGAGTATTCTTAATCCGAGGATCACCCATACTATGGTTGATGGAGGAACTTTCAAAGATGAGGTAGAAGCTAAAGATATCTTAGCTGTTCCTGCTGTCTACTTGAATGGAGAATTCTTTGAAAGTGGTCGGATGTCTCTTGACGAGATTCTAAACAAGCTGGGCAGTGGCATGGATGGCTCAGAGTTTAGCGATAAAGACCCTTATGATGTATTGATTATTGGTGGTGGTCCTGCCGGTGTAAGTGCAGCCATTTATGCAGCCCGTAAAGGTATTCGCACAGGTATTGTTGCTGAGCGTTTTGGCGGTCAGGTCATGGATACCTTGGGTATTGAGAATTTTATCAGTGTAAAACATACCGAAGGCCCTAAGTTGGTAGCAAGTCTTGAAGAGCATGTAAGAGATTACGATATTGATGTAATGAAATCACAACGTGCCAAGGAACTGCAAAAGAATGAGTTCATTGAGGTTGAACTTGAAAATGGTGCTATTCTCAAAGGTAAGACTGCAATCATTTCAACTGGAGCTCGGTGGCGTAAGCTAGGTATAGCTGGGGAAGATAAGTTTAAGAACAAAGGTGTGGCTTACTGTCCCCATTGTGACGGACCGATGTTCCAAGGAAAGAATGTAGCTGTCATTGGTGGAGGTAATTCTGGTGTGGAGGCAGCAATCGACTTAGCAGGTATTGTCAACCATGTAACAGTCCTTGAGTTTATGCCAGAGTTAAAAGCCGATGAAGTACTACAAAAGCGTCTTTACAGCCTTGATAATGTCACTGTCCTCAAAAATGTAGAAAGTAAAGAGATTACAGGTGCCAATAAGGTAGAGGGTATTATATATACTGATCGTGAGACAGAAGAAAGCCATCACCTTGAGTTAGCCGGTGTGTTTGTTCAGATTGGTCTTATCCCCAATACCGATTGGTTAAAAGATACAGTAGAACGTAATCGTTTTGGTGAGATTGTTGTTGATGGACATGGGTCTACAAGCTTAGCTGGGGTATTTGCGGCTGGAGATTGTACTCATAGTCCTTATAAACAAATCGTTATTTCTATGGGGTCAGGTGCTACTGCAGCCCTAGGTGCCTTTGACTATTTAATCAGAAGTGAATAGAATATCTTAGTATATAAAAAGTCGCTTACTACCATTATAGGTGTAAGCGACTTTTTATATCTCTCTTATTTTTTGCTTAAAACATCAAAAAATAAAAAAACCTCTGAAATTCTAGAGGTTACAAGGGATTCAGAGTTCTCATGTTTGAGTTATTAAATTAAGTGGTACCGAAGGTGGGACTCGAACCCACAAGGCCACTAGGACCATTGGATTTTGAATCCAACGCGTCTGCCAATTCCGCCACTTCGGCACAAATTAAATTGTTAATTTCCTTAACGACAATTAATATAATAACATACTAATTAATTTAATGCAAGGATTTTTTAATAAAGTTTATTGGAATTAGGAGTTGGGTGGTTAGATGGATAGGTGGGTTCGTTAAACTTCCAACTACCTAAACTCTAACCACCAAATTATCTGTTATCAGTAATTAGTTATCTATTAAGATAACAAACTGCTATTACTCATAATTGCCTTTAACCCAGCTGTAAGTGCAGTGTTTTTACCAATCTCTTTGGCTTTCTCCCAATCTTTATTATAAGCTGCTTCGATTAATTCTATTGGAAGGTTAGTATTGATAGAAATAGCTTCTACTAATCTAGCTTGAGCTGATTCTTCAAGACCATCCCAATCTTGAGTAAAGATAGCTTGTACCTCTCCAATAGTTAATCCTTGCTCTAATAAGGTCATAGTAACCTCTTGCTTTAATCTAGGAGTAACAGCCTCCCAGTCACCTTCAGCGATTGAAAGCAACTCTTCACCACTTAGGATATTACCTGTTAAGCCACTTACCTTAGTAGCGACATCATCTTTGGTAATCAATCCATAAGCTTTTAGATAGCTTACATTTTTATACTTATCTAAGATAACAAAAGCTTCATCAGAGACAAGCATCTTCTCTAAGTTAACTATCTGATTGTTTCTACCGATTAAAGGAGTTGATCCTAAGCTTAAGTTTCTAATTTGATTACCAGCTTTGATTTTAACCTGTCTAGAGATAGGATAAGTTTCAATAATCTGTCCTTTAACTACCTCTAAGTTACCTAAATTAGCAATTAACTTGGCACTTTCTGCTCTAGTAACATTATTATTTGGTTTGAAGTTACCATCTGGGTAACCATTAATGATGTTTAATCTAGTAGCAAGTGCAATGAAATTACTTGCCCAGTGATTATTTTCTACATCAAAGTAGAAATTACTATCAAACTCAATAGCATTCTGGTCATTATTTAACTCTAAGCTACGAGCTAACATAGTAATAATCTCTGCTCTAGTAATTGGATTATATGGTCTAAAGGTCTTATCAGGATATCCTGTAATAATTCCTTTTTCAACCAATGCTGAGATATAACCCTTTGCAGAGTGATTGCTAATGTCAGTCAGATCTGTATCCAGAGTTGTGTTCAAATTTAGAGCCTTAGCTAGAGAGTAAGCAAATTCACCTCTAGTAATTGCTTGATTAGGTTTGAAGTTTCCATCATCATATACATGCATAACACCTCTATCTAATAGAGGACTGATATATTCTAAGGCCCAGTGATTTTGTGAAACGTCTTGTGGTCGATAAGCCATAGCTGGGACTGCTAATGTCATTAATACAGTTAGAACTAAAATACTTGTTACGATTCTTTTATTCATCGTAAGCACTCCTTTCATGTTTTGTTTGATTGTATATCAAAATATTAACATATATTTACGAAAATATCCATAGAATCCTCTTTGTAATTTATGGAAAACTTAATATGGTTATTAAAAATAATAAATAGATTTAATAATTTTGGATTAGATATAGTTGAGATACATTTACTTTTTAAAAGTAGTCAAAATCTTAGGTTCCGCCTAAGGGCGGGTTACGTTTTTCCTTGATGAAAAAGTAACCAAAAAATCAAGAAGAAAATTAAACTCACTACGCAACCAAAATACTAGTTATTATCAATCAATAGATTCTTTAGTTAAGATTTTATTTAACTCTAAATTTATAGTTCAATTTTTGCTTCGTTCAAACATTAATTTTCTTCATTTAAAGACCCTAACTGCTAATATATATTATTAAGTAAAAAGTTTCCCAGTATATTTATGATTAAACTGCAGAAACCAATATTTTACAACCATTTCGTTCCATGAAATTACAATAACATACTCTTGGTTTATTAGATTTTAAAATATGCTTTTTT
>NZ_JBSQYM010000059.1:0-16908 GCF_055140805.1 Orenia sp. | reverse complement strand
ATAAATCAAAACCTTTCATACCTCACTCTAACTCTCTCCTACCTTAGGAGAGAGGACTAAAGCATCTTTTATTCCCCTCTCCTGATAGGAGGAGAGGGGTTAGGGGTGAGGTGGGTTTTATATTACATTCTAAAGTTGTTTATCTATATAGGTTCTTGAATCTAGAATAAAATTTAACCATGCGGCTATAGAGAGATATTGCGACACTTTGTGTCGAGTGTGAGCTATGAGTGTGAGTGTGTGTAAAACTTCTTTTTATTGAGGTTTACTCACACTCACACACCCACTCACGCTAATTTTAAAAATGTCGCAATATACTCATTAAGTTTCATTTTGAATTCACATACCTATATTATAATAAATAAAACAATTCTCAATAATATCAAAATCAATTTGAATTACCTTAGTTTACTCATCTGCTAAGATCAATCTTATACTTATAATTATTATTTTTAGTAAATAAAACTATTCTTATCCAAAATAATATATACTAAACTTTAAAATAGGACTTCTTTCTTTAGTAGTTAGGGGGGATTATATCTATCTACTCTCAATTAAAATTATTTGAATTGTATTACTTTATTAACTATGATTGATAAAGTTATTAAAACTTAGTATCATAGAGAGAGGAGGTGTTTTTAATATGTCAACTCAATTTAACGCTTTAGAGATATTAAAGATTGCTATGAATGTTGAAAAGCAAGGAGAGATTTTCTACAGAAGATGTGTAGAAGTAAATTCTGAGCCAGAGGTAAAGAAAGTCTTTAAGGAATTACAAGAGGATGAACAAGAGCATTATCAATACTTTAAAAGATTATTAGAGGTTTTTGATGAAGAGGATACAAATATCACTAGAGATTACCTTTATGATCAAGAGGTCAATAACTACTTACGTGCTTTGGTTGATACTAAGGTATTTCCTGATGATGAAGAGGTTACTGATGATATCGCCCACAATCTACTTGAAGCAATTGAAGTCGGGATTAAGGCTGAAAAGAACTCTCTGCTACTTTATAGTGAATTATTAGAAATGGAGACCGATGAGCAGACCCTTGATGCTTTAGAAAAGCTAATAATTGAAGAGAAACGTCATTTGATAAAACTAGAAGTGTTAAAGAGCACTATATCTTAAACAAAAAGATTAACCTCCAACTGAGGTTAATCTTTTTGTATATCCAATATTGTTGTAACACGATTTAACCCTGAAAATAAATCGATTACAGCTACTAACTCCAATAACTCTTCTTGCTGTAAAGCTAGCTCATCAAAATCATCATCAGCCAATTCCCAAAAATTATTGGTGGCTTTATCTACAAATTCTAAGATTCTTGCTTCTATCTTTGTCAATAATTGATAATCGCCTTCTCTAACCTGTTCTAATATTTCTGGTGGATACCCCAAATGTAGTAGTCCATTATAATGGGCGTTGATACAGTATTCAGCATTATTTAAGATAGATACTCGTAAAGCTACCAACTTCTTGACCTTAGCTGGCAGTTTTTCATCCTTCATAATAGACTTCATTCGATTCCAAGTTGCCCTTAGAATTTGTGGCTTATGAGCTAAAGTCTTAAATAAATTGGGAATACTCCCCTTGTTTGCTTGAATATCTAAAAAAACATCTTTAACTATTCCAGTCGACTCTTCTAACTCTATTCTCTCGACCCTATCCTTAATTATAGTAATTGAATTAGACATTTTAACACCTCCTATATATATCTTCCACTATATATAGGATTTTCATTCAATAAACCCTTTGAATTATCAAATTAAATCTATGTTTAATATTATCACTTTATACACAAAATAAGACAAATATCAGGCTAGCATCAATAAAATTTATTCTAAACTTAAAAAATGTAGATATCCAAGTCTAAAGTGTAATTTAATGGATATATTGCGACACTTTCGTGTCGGGAATCAGGAATCTGGAATCAGTCTATTTCACTGATAACTGGTCCCTGACTACTGATTCCTAAAAACGTCCTAATATACCGATTAAGTTTTATTTTGAATTCAAATACCTATAATAATTTATTAACTCATTTAATAATTAAGAAGGGGTTCATATATGAAATTTATCAGTGATAATCAATTATTTGCCATAATGCTTACCTTTATAATAGGTAACTCAACTATTTATCCTATAGGGATAGAAGCTAAACAGGATGCTTGGATTGCTGTATTACTGGCATTATTAATGGGAATTATCTTAATTAAAGTCTATCTACAAATACAAGCTAGTTTTCCAGATAAAAACTTAATTGAGATAATAGAAGTACTCTTAGGAAGATTTATCTCAACCCCTTTGGGCTTACTTTATACCTGCTATTTTCTCTATATCTCTTTATTGAATCTATTTAATATTAGCATTTTCTTAAATTCACGCCTATTAGAAAATGCTTCATTGTCATCAATTCAAATCATGATTTTAATAATTATTCTCTACCTTCTCTTTTTGGGAATTGAGACTATGGCTAGATTTACAGAGGTAATTACATACTTCTTAATTATTCCACTAGTTATCATGGGAATCTTGTTGATAATCGGCTCTGGGCAATTAAATTTTGATAATTTAAAACCCATATTAAATCAAGGATTACAACCTATCATTAAAGTTTCATTTTCTCAAATTTTGACATTTCCTTTTGGAGATATGATAACTTTTTTGATGATTTGGCATTATATTAAATCTAGAGATTATCTCAATGAAATCTCTTTTACTAGTACTATTATAGGAGGAATATTAATCTGCCTATCAATAATTAATATGATAACTGTTTTAGGGGTTAAACTAACCCAACAGACCAATATTCCTATTATGAGTATCAGCACTATCATAAATTTAGGAGAAATAATCCATGGAATAGACCCTCTAGTAGCAATTATTCTCTTTATTACTGGAATTATTAAGTTGGCATTCACCTGTTATGCTTCTGTATTGTCATTTACAAGCACCTTCAAAATAAGAAAAAGAAACCCTGTCCTTATTTTATTTATCTTAGCATTAATTATAATCGCCACTAACTCTTTTAACCCCGTTAGCTTCCAGATTTTTCTCAAAGAATCACCTGAAAATTATATTCAACTTATCTTTGAATTAGCCATTCCAATTATACTCTTATTACTCTGTTACCAAAAAAAGAAAAAGAGTGTCTAGGAAAACCCCTAAGCACTCTTCTAAGATTTATAATTTAACTACATGCTGAGCTTGTAGTCCTTTATCAGTCTCTTCAATAGAAAATTCTACCGCTTCACCTTCTTCAAGGTTTCTAAATCCATCCTCTTTGATTGCAGAGAAGTGAACAAATACATCATCTCCACCTTCTCTTTCAATAAATCCGAATCCTTTTTCACTATTAAACCATTTTACTGTGCCTGTCAATCTCTCTCCAGCATCTTCTGGTACTACTTGAGTATTCTTTTTACTTGCTTTAACTTTGTTAGATTTCTTAGCTTCCTTTTTAGCTTCTTTATTAACTTTCTCTACTCTACTTTCATCAACAACTCCCGCTTTGGCAAATGCTTCGCCTAAGTTCAACATAGAGATCCCCCTTCAAAAACCTTTTTATTTTATATATGCTCTAACTATGATAACATTCTAGAATCTCATTGTCAAATTTACTATAACTACAATCTCCTAGCCCATTTACCTGTAATTGGATAAGAAAAGTCATAATCATTCCATACTTTGACAACAGCAACAATAGCTGCAATGATCGATAGCGGACCAATTACTGCTAAAAATGCAAAGCCAATCAGCACAAAAGTTAAGACTGCGCTGATTACTGTAGCCACCACCATTGCCCCTTGAAAGTATAATGCTTCTTTAGCTTGAACCTTAACAAAAGAGTCTTCACTTAAAAAGAAAATCAGTAACGGAGCCAAAATAGGTGCTCCAAATAAAATTCCTATATGAGCAATAGTAGCCAAAATCTTCTGATCCGAAGTTAACATTATCTCACTCCTCTCTAATAATCTAACTCTTTGTGCTAGTAGAAAAACTGATACAATACAAAGATATTACGACACTTTGTGTCGAGTGTGAGCTATGGGTGTGAGTGTGTGTAAAATCTCTTTTTATTGGGGTTTACTCACACTCACACCCCCACTCACACTAATTTTAAAAGTGTCCCAATATACTCATAAAAAGACATTATCTATATTAAGACTTAATTAGCACAGCACGTTAATATAATCAATTATATTATATTCAAGTTTTATTTAAAAGGTTATTTTATCAATCCCCTAATATATCGCGAATCTTTTGATATTCCTTTCCTTGACCTGCTAAGATAAGCTCCCTTGGATAGTAAAGATTATACATGACCTCTCTTTTACCTGCTATAGCCTTCACTGGATCTGACAGCTGAGAGAGCTCTTTTATACTTCCACTCTTACTCTGTAAATAGATTGGATTCTTGCTATGCTCATCCTCTGGCTGATAGTAATCATAAGGGATATGATAGGGATGATCTATAACTAAGTAATATTTAGGGTTGATTCCTACCTTCTCAAATAATGGTTCTAACCTCTCATATAACCCATCTTTATCTTCACATTCAATTCTCTTTAAGAGTCTGCGATCTAAGATTCTAGAGCTTAAATCAGCTAAAATTGGATCAGAACACTCTCTCCATTCTTGAAAGAGGGTCAAGATTAAAGAATCATCTAATCTTAGATAATCAGCTATATTCATCTTCCCTTTTAACACATTGCTTAAACTCTTTGGTAAATAAAAGTTAGCCCCTTTTTGATAGAGGTCAAGCACTCGCTCAAATATCTTCTTTAAAATTATCTCTCCGCTACGGTTGGTTGGATGGAAATAAACCTGCCAATACATGGCATAACGGGCTAAAATATAAGCTTCGATAGAGTGCATCCCTGCTTCTCTAAATAAGACCTGATCTTCAGTAGGCTTCATTACCCTAATAATTCTATCTAAATCAAAGTCACCATAAATAACCCCAGTTGCTTGAGAGTCGCGTAATAGATAATCCATCCGATCGGCATCAATCTGGCTTGAGACTAGACTGACTATCAGCTTATTAGGATGCCTTCCATCTAAAACCTGTACTACTTCGTCGGCAAAATCAGGGCTAACCTCTGCTAATATCATATTAACCTCACTATCGCCAGCTATAATCCTCTTACTCCATAACTCATGGTTGCCACCAAAGACACTCTCTAAAGAATGAGAGAAGGGACCATGACCTATATCATGTAATAATGCTGTCACCTTACATAATAACTCTTCTTTCTCAGATAATACTAGCTCTCCTTTACGGGCTAGCTTTGATAAAATCTTTCTCATCACCTCATAAGTTCCTAAAGAATGGGCAAATCTACTATGTTCAGCACCATGATAGGTTACATAAGCTATACCAAGTTGCTTAATCCTCCTTAACCGTTGCATCTCTTTACTATCAATTAAATCTAAAATTACTTGATCATAGACATAAACAAAGTTATGTACTGGGTCTTTAAAGACCTTTTCTTTCACAGCATCAACCTCCTTTAGCTCTAAGTTAGCTATCTATGTATTCCAGTTTAAATATAATACTATGTAGATATACACTTTCGTGTCGGGAATCAGGAATCTGAAACCAGTGTTTATAACGGATTCCTGACTACTGATTCCAGATTCCTAAAAGTATCGCATTATCTCTCTATAATTTCATTTACTAATCCAAAATATCAATAAAGATAGCTGATAATTTTATCAACTATCTTTATTAATTTACTTTAACTTTTGACCTTATAACCGATTTTAAATAAATAAGTAACTAACATTAATAGTCCAACAGCTAGCACAGTAATTATTACTAGTGATAAGCTTGGGTTCATATCAGACTGTCCTACAAAAGCATATCTAGTAGCATCTACCATATAGAAGACTGGATTGAATAAGGAGACCTTACTCCAAATACCAGGTAGCCCTTTGACAGAATAGAATACTCCACTTAAAAAAGTTAAGGGGGTAATAAAGAAATTTGAGAAGATCGAAACATGGTCGAACTTCTCAGCCCATAAGCCTGCAATAATTCCTAATAGAGAGAAGGTGGACGAAACCAAAAAAGCAAATAAGATTGCCAATAAAGGATGAGCAACCTTGCCTCCATAAAATAAGATAGATACTAGATAGATTACACTTCCTACTAGCATACCTCTAACAATTCCACCGATCATAAAACCTAAAGTAAGTTCGATATAGGAGAAGGGTGCCAATAAAAAATCGACTATATTGCCATTGTACTTAGCACCGATTAAAGATGAGGATGTATTGGCAAAGGAGTTTTGAATCAAACTCATCATAATTAATCCTGGAACGATAAAATTGATATAAGGGATTCCATATCCTACAACCTCTCTGCTCTTAAAAGAGTAAGAAAAGATAATCAGATATAATCCAGTAGAGATTAGTGGCGCAAAGATAGTCTGAATAGCAACCTTAGCAAACCTAGACACCTCTCTTTTAACAAGACTATAAAAAGTAATACTATTCATTATCATCACTCTCACTCCCTAGATTGGTTAACTTGATAAAGACATCTTCTAATTTTGCACTTTCTATATTCATATCAACAATATGTAAGTCTAAATTATTAATGAATTGAAGCAGATCATTTAAATCATTTTTACTTGCTTCTATCTCAATTCGATTATCATCTTCATCTACTTTACAGTTAGTTCCTGCTAATTTATCAGCTAGTCCAGCAACTGAATTAGCAAATTTAACACTGACCAACTTTTTATCAATTGAGTTGATTAGATTCTCTTTAGTATCAATTTTTACTATCTCACCTTTATTCATAATTGCAATTCGATCACATAAGGTCTCTGCCTCTTCTAAGTAATGGGTAGTTAAAATAATCGTCTTTCCTTGTTGATTGAGCTTGATAACATAATCCCATAGACTATTTCTTAGCTCTACATCTACACCTGCTGTAGGCTCATCTAAGACAATTATCTCTGGATCATGTACCAAGGCTTTAGCAATTAATAACCTTCTTTTCATTCCACCAGATAATTGGCGTGGTCCTATCTCTGCTTTATCAGTCAGATCTAATGCCTCTAGAAGTTCATTGATCTTGTGATCATTATTTTTGATTCCAAAATAACCAGATTGAATCTCAAGAGTCTCTCTGACATTAAAATAAGGATCAAAGGTAACCTCTTGAGGAACAATCCCTAAAGACTTCTTAGTTTCTCTATAATTAGAGATAATATCCTTACCCAAAACAGTAATTCTACCAAAGTCCTTATTAACTAAGCCTCCCAAAATTCCAATCAAAGTACTCTTTCCGGCTCCATTAGGCCCTAATAAACCAAAAAATTCTCCTTGATCAATCGTTAAGTTGATATCTTTTAACGCTTCTAAATCTCCATATCTTTTATTAATATTTTGAATCTCAATAGCTACTGACATCCGCAATCCCTCCTTTATTAATATAATAACTCTTTAAAGTTAAATAATCAAAAATTTAAGCGAATTTCAATCTAAAATATTCAGCTAAACAATCTAGTTTAGCTAGATAGAGGAAAATAAAGAAGAGAATTAGGTGCAAATAACAGTATCAGCAGAGGATTTAGACTATTTTTTATTTGATGTCAAATAGCCTATGCTTATTACTAATAAGATTGGTATTTGAATTACTAAATAACCTACTACAAAATAATCGGTACCAAGAAATTGAATCAAAGAAACTTGACTTTTAAAGATAGATATCATTAATATCATAATAGAAAAGGGAGCAATCAATCCCTTCCATCTCTTTAATTCAAACCACTCAGCTATACTTCTGATACTAATAAAATAATATAATGAAATTTTTACGATATTTCCAGAAATCCAAGCTACAAAAATAATAACCCCTAAACCCTCTATAATTAATGTGCCTAGACTACAAAAAGGATAACTTAATATAGAAAGTAAATTAGTATCAAAGACCAAAATACAGACTAACCTCCTGTTTATTTCTAATAATTGACTATATAAGTTGAACTAATGTTTTTTTAAAGAATCAAAAAATATTTTTTGCAACGAATTAACACGAATCACACGAATTAAAGGCAAAAAATTAAATTAATATTTTAAAATCAATTTTGTTTTAAATTGGCGTAAATTCGCTAGATTAGTTGTTAAATAAGTTGAATTATTAATTTCTGATCAATGAAATTCTTTAATTCAATCTATATATATTATAATTTGAGGTATCTTTAGTTTATTCAAATTATGTTACTATTATCCAATACAAGTAAAAAAAGACCTCGAAAGCTTCGAGGTCTAAACTCAATAACTAAAAACTCCATCTTTATTCTCTTTAAAGAAATCAGCATAGCTTAAATTGAAGAGATTATCTAATTTATCACTCAAACCAATCTCATCTTTAACCAATCTGCCATAAACACCTGAGCCATCAATCTCTCCTTGAAAGATAGCCCCCTTTAGTTTATCATCTTGTAAAATTAACTTTCGATAATTATCCTTATCCTCTACAAGCAGAACCTGATAATTATCATCATCTGTATCAATCAATCCATAGGTTATAGTTGATAACCCTAAAAATCTCATAGAATTTTGATAAGCAAAGTTATCACTAAGTTTAGTAGTAACTCCTGCCATATTAGAAGCAGCTACTTCTCCTTGCTTAATAGCTAAAGGCCAAATAGGGGTTAGGGTCAATTCTTGGCTAAATGACTCCTTAGATTGTGCTACATCTCCAGCAGCATAAATATCATCTAAATTAGTCTGTTGATATTCATCGACTACTATGCCCTGATCTACTTTAACCTCTGTTTCTTTGATTAAATCTATATTAGGTCTAACGCCTGTAGCCACTACAATTAAATTTCCATCTATTATCTGCCCATCAGCCAATTCCAACCCTTTTACAGAATTATTAGCATCAGCTAAGACTTTATTAGCCCTAGCACCAGTAACTATCTCAATTCCCTTATCTTCAAACCTAGCTTGGTATCTAGAAGCTGCTTTAGCATCTAGCTGTAATGGTAAGATTCTATCTGCCATCTCAACAATAGTTACTTTAACTCCTTGCTCAGCCAATCCTATCGCTGCATCTACTCCTACCAGTCCTGCCCCAATAACTATCGCTTGTTGAACCTCTTCTGCCTTCTCTTTAATCTCTAGAGCATCACCTAAATTTCTTAAACCATAAATATCTTCAGTTTCAGCTAAATTGTCAATAGGTGGGAAGAAGGAGCTTGCTCCTGTAGCTAATAATAACTTATCATAATTGATATTCTCTCCACTTTCTAAGAGGAGTGATTTTTGATTTGGAAGAACAGAAGTAACCGTCTTTCCTTTAAACCAATTAATTTTATTCTCTATAAAGAAGTCCTTTGGAGTAAAGTTTAATTGATCTACATCTCTCTGCCCACCAATTAGATAATGGAGCATACAGCGAGAGTAGACCTTAGTATCCTTAGAGATGATAGTTATCTCACTATCATCATCCAACTCCCTTAGCTTCTTAGCAGCACTTATTCCTGCTGCACTAGCACCTACAATTACATATTTCATACTCTCCCCTCCTCTACTTCAATTAATTGTATGGCCCCTGTAGGACAATTCTCAATACAGGCAGACTCTTCTCTATCCTTGCATAAGTCACACTTAAAAGCAACATTGGATTTGGTGTCCTGCTTAATCATTCCATAGGAACAGCTCATTACACACATCCAACACCCAGCACATCTATCCTGATCTAAGGAGACAATTCCACTCTCTTGATCCTTAGTTAAAGCACCAGACATACAGGCTTCCACACATTCTGGGTGATCACAATGGCGACAGAAAAGTGGAGAGAGTTCCCCCTGATTGCTCTGCTCAACTAAATTAGCACTTTGATTAGTAGTATCTGATAAATTCAGACTATCAATATCAGTATTATTACTTTTAGCCATACAAGCTAACGTACAACCTTTACAGGCTTCACATAATTGACGATCTATATATATACGTTTCATATACTCACCCCTTTTGGCTGATTATGAACCCAATATTCATTTGAATATAATTTAATTTTAAATATATAAATTATCGTTTAATGAGTAGATTGCGACATTTTTAAAATTAGCGTGAGTGGGTGTGTGAGTGTGAGTAAACCCCAAAAAAGAAGTTTTACACACACTCACACTCATAGCTCACACTCGACACAAAGTGTCGTAATATCTCTATATTATCTCAATCTTATAATCCCAATCCAACTCTACGGTTAAGAATAATCTCTTCTAACTTATCAGCACTACTCTCAATCTCTGTATCTATAATTAGTTGTCCTCCTGTAATTTCAGGTAGACTCTTAGTTAAAGTATCAACTATAATCTCACTTCCTGTAACAAAAGGAGGTAAAGCTAAATGCAATGGCAATCCTAAAGCCAATCCAAAGGCACCATCAGCTAAAGCCTGTTCTTCTAACCATTGAGGAGCTGATAAAACTGCTGGAAGTTGTGGTAAATCAACTTCTAATGCTTTAGCTAGCTCCACAGCAACCTGCTCTACCCGACCAATTGATAGACAAGGACCAAAGTTCAATACAGGAGGTATGCCTAACTCTTCACAGACCTCTCTTAAGTTATCACCTGCTAAGCTTGCTGCACTTGGTGAGACCAATCCACAGTTCTCTAATCCTCCTGTAGTACAACCAGCAGATAATACTAAGATATCACGCTTAATAAGCTCCTTAGTCAATCCTACCGAAAAGACATCATGACCTTTGGCTGTCAAGTTAGAACATCCTACTACAGCAGCTACACCTTTAATCTTACCACTAGCAATTAAATCGATTAATGCTTGATAATTTCCTCCTAAGAACTTGCGTAAGGATTTTTCACTAACACCAGTTACTACATCATCATAACCATGATCCTTTGGAATATCAATCTCAACCTGGCTACGGCGATTCTGATAGCTCTCTACTGCTGCTTTAATCAGCTTATCAGTAATTTCAGGTGCTTTAGCTGGGTCAAACTTAATCATTTCAGCACTTGCTTTCTTAGCTACATCATCAATTGCAATCATCTTGACATCATACTCTTGAGCTACCAATTCTAAACCAGGAATAGTACAGTTAAACTCTGATACTATTAAGTCAATTCCTCCAGTTGCTACTAAAGCTTCACTAGTATAGTTATTACCAGCATGACCAGCAAAGACATCCTTATAATGAGCTCCACGTAACTGTAAGTCTTGACCTACACAAGTAGAACCAACTATCTTAAACCCTTTTGCTCCAACCTCTTGAGCCAGTTTAGTAGCTTCCTCTGTCACTAAAGCATCCTGTAAATGGGCAATCATAGTATGTTGATGACCTGTTACTACAATGTTGATATAGTCTTCATTTACAACCTTAAATCCAACCTTATCTTGAGTGATTTCTGGCTCTCCTAACATTACATCATTGAGTAAGTTAGTCATATGTAATCCATATAATCCTGTAGAGATTCCTAAATTAAGTACATGCATTAACATATCCACTGGATCACTAGATAGATTCGTACTTGTCTTCACAAGGGCATCAAAAACTTCTGATTTAGCTCCACCTGGCATAATATCTAGCTCTTTCCACTTCTTAAGCCTTGGTTCATAAGCTAGTTTCTCTACTAACTCCATCTTCTGATAACGTGGCTTATATAGATCAGCCAATACCTTCTCGGCTACTTGAACTGCTTTATCATTTATATCTTCAGCCTCAACTTCAAAAAGCTCAGCCAATTCATCCAACATCTCTAATCCCTTTAACTCTGTAGCATAATTACCTAGACCAGCTTCTCTTAAATTATTAGCTGTATTCTCAACTACATGGAGATAACAGGCTGCTCCTGCAGCTACATTTCTTAGGAAATTACGACCTACAATTGTATCAGCATCGGCACCACAGACTCCTCTTGGTGATTTAGGAGTAATTCGACAAGGTCCATTAGAGCAGAGACGACAACAAACCCCCTTCTTTCCAAAACCACATTTTACAGACTGCTGTGGTTCACGATTGAATGAAGTCTCCAAATCTGGCTTACTATCTAAAAAGTCACATAACCTACAATCAGCAGAAGTACATCTTTCTTTAACCATTATAAATCCCCCTTATAAACTATACTATTCTTGTATACTTTTAGTTAAAAAACAAAATAGATATTATAAATATACTTTTTTAGTATACTTTTAAATAAAATATTTAGCCAATAGCATAAATATAACTATTAGCTCTTCAATAAATCTGCAAAGCTATACTCATCTAACTTGCTAACAATTGTCTGTTGAACATCAAATAAAGCTCCATGAATTGTACAGGTCCCACATGAATTACCATTTATCTTATTGCACTCAGCAGGATCGATCAAACAACGATTGACTACAATCGGTCCATCTACTGCTTCAATTACATCCCTTAAAGTTATCTTAGCTGGGTCTAATGCTAAAGCATAGCCACCATTCTTGCCACGATAAGATTCAATAATCCTAGTTTGAGCCAACTCTCTAAAGATCTTTAAGAGAAATCTTTTTGGAATCTTCTCATCTTCACAGATAGTCTGTGCATCTACTATAGTTCCTTCTCCTTGCCTTGCTAAATATAATACAGCACGTAAGGCATAATCTGCTGCCTGACTTAGTCTCATTTAATTACCTCATTTCTTAATCATAGAGCAACTTAGTGACAATTAAATTATACCAATCAGGTATACTTATGTCAATGATTGGATAAAATTATAAATGATTATCATTATCAAAGCGTTGAAGTTGATCTAATTTGGATTTTTATTACTTCTTTAATAAACTTACTTTCAAAACCTTTCCCCATCATAGTGGTTTAGCTACTTTGATTACAACGTTTGATAGAACGCTCTAACCACTCTACATAAGCCTCTTCACGTAAAATTGCACTCTCTAATACTAGATAATCACCAAATTCTTGACTTCCAAACTGGGGTACTTCACTATATCCATCCATTTTCTCCTTTAAAGTAGCCAGTTTCTCCTTTCTTTGCCTTAATTGACTCTCTAATAATTCAATTAAATCTTCTCGCTCTATATTACTTGAGAAATACATTCGTAATCTAAACTTATCTTTAGCAGTTGGAACCATCTTCTCATCCTTATTTAACCATTCTAATAACTCCTCTCTACCTTTATCCTTAAGCGAATAGACCTTCTTTTCTAGGGATTCTCCTGCAATTACAGTCTCATATTCTATTAAACCTTCATCGACTAACCTCTTTAACTCTGGATAGATTTGACTATGCCTTGCTCTCCAGAAATTACCTAACTCAGCCTTAAATTCTTTAGTAATATCATAACCTGTACTTGGATGGCGATTAATTAATCCTAAAATTGCATATTTTAATGTTCTCATTATATACCTCCTGTAATCTTTAATACTTAGGAAATCAATATATTTATTTTCTTTAACTCTAATTTATATATATTTAATTATCAGACTATGGGTATATTACGACACTTTTAAGTTTTAGCTACGGGTTTTAACCCGTAGTGTAACATATCATCATCACCACAGGTTGAAACCTGTGGCTAGTAAATTTACCATTATAAAAAGTGTCGCACTATCTATATATTATATCATTAACTAGGAAAATGTAAATCAAACATGTCAATATTGACATGTTTGATTTTGCGTGATATATTTATTATAAGGTGTTAAAATAGTAATACTTAACAAATTATGAAGAAGAAAGGAGAAGTAATGATAGACTATAAAAATTTATTTACACCAACCAAAATTGGTTCTTTGGAGCTTAAAAACCGGTTTGCCCTTGCACCAATGGGACCTTTAGGATTGGGTGATGCAGAAGGTGGATTTAACCAACGAGGAATTGATTATTATACTCAGCGAGCTAAAGGAGGCACTGGTCTAATTATTACAGGGGTTACCTTTGTAGATAATGAGATAGAAGAGCATGGAATGCCTAGTGTTCCTTGTCCAACCCATAATCCTGTTCACTTTATCAGAACAGCCAAAGAAATGACTGAAAGAATTCATGCTTATCAGTCCAAGGTCTTTTTACAACTGTCTGGTGGCTTTGGTCGAGTGACTATCCCCACCAATTTAGGAGAGTACCCTCCAGTAGCACCATCACCTATTCAACACAGATGGCTTGATAAGACCTGTCGTGCATTAACAGTTGAGGAGATTCAGACTATTGTCAAGAA
Organism: Orenia sp.; assembly: GCF_055140805.1. Classification (NCBI taxonomy): domain Bacteria; kingdom Bacillati; phylum Bacillota; class Clostridia; order Halanaerobiales; family Halobacteroidaceae; genus Orenia; species Orenia sp. The sequence continues at coordinate 2,720 of NZ_JBSQYM010000059.1, read as the reverse complement.
ATTTGGAGAAGGGGCTTATAATGCTAAACGAGCTGGCTTTGATGGGGTTCAAATCCATGCTGTCCATGAAGGTTACTTAATTGACCAATTTGCTATCTCTCTGTTCAATCATCGCGATGATGAATATGGTGGTTCTTTAGAGAATAGACTCCGTTTTGCTAGAGAGATTGTAGAGGAGATTAAAGAACGTTGTGGGAAAGATTTTCCAGTCACTTTACGTTATAGTCCTAAAAGCTTTATTAAAGGTTTACGAGATGGAGCCTTGCCCGGTGAAGAGTTTGAAGAGCAGGGTCGTGATTTAGATGAAGGAATTAAAGCAGCTCAACTATTAGTCTCTTATGGCTATGATGCTTTAGATGTTGATGTAGGCTCTTATGACTCTTGGTGGTGGAGCCATCCCCCAATGTATCAAGCGAAAGGGTTATATCGACCATATGCAAAGTTAATGAAGGAAAATGTCGATGTTCCAATTATCTGTGCTGGACGAATGGATAATCCCCAGATGGCAACAGAAGCAATTGCTGATGGAACCTGTGATATTATTAGTTTAGGTCGTCCTTTATTGGCTGACCCTGATTATGTCAATAAACTCCGTTGCGGACAGGTAGAGGATATCCGTCCTTGTATCTCTTGCCAAGAAGGCTGTATGGGTCGGATTCAAGAATATTCAATCTTAAACTGTGCAGTCAACCCCCAAGCCTGTCGTGAACGAGTGACAGCCTATAATCCAATTCTAAAGCAAAAGAAAGTCTTGGTTATAGGTGGCGGAGTGGCTGGTTGTGAAGCTGCTAGAGTTTTAGCACTTAGAGGTCATCAAGTAGAATTAATAGAAAAGACCGATAGATTAGGTGGTAACTTAATCCCTGGAGGTGCTCCTGACTTTAAAGAAGATGATATTGCATTAGCTAATTGGTATACTCATCAATTAGAGAAGCTAGAGGTATCTGTTAAATATAATACTACAGCTACCAAAGAGTCAGTCTTAGCTGCTAACTATGATGTAGTTATTATCGCTACAGGTTCTACACCTAAAGTGATCCCCTTAGGTAATGATCAGCAGGTCTTGACCGCTACTGAAGTATTAAATAAAGAAAAAGGCTGTGGAGATAAAACAGTTATTATCGGTGGAGGACTGGTTGGCTGTGAAACAGCACTCTGGCTAGCTCAACAAGGCAAGGACGTTACCATTGTAGAGACAATGGATAATTTACTTCAAAACAATGGTCCTTTATGCCATGCCAATAGTGAGATGCTAGAGGAATTAATTCCTTATCACAATATTGAAGTAATTACCAACGCAACAGCCACTAGCTATAAAAATAATCAGCTTAAAATTAAGGTAGATCAATCAGAGCAAGAACTTGCTTGTGATAGTGTGATTTTAGCTATTGGTTATCAATCAGAAGATTCTTTATACCAACAATTAAAATTTGATATCCCAGAGATATATCTATTAGGTGATGCTAAAAAGGTATCAAATATTATGTATGGTATCTGGGATGCTTTTGAAGTGGCTAACCATATCTAATTTAAAAATTCAATTAAGTAAACTACTAATTAGAAGGGGTGGCTAAATGTACTTAAATAGAATGATTGTTTTAACAATAATATTAGCCTGCTTATTAATATCAAATTTTGGAGGTGATGTTTTGGCTCAGAATAATAATCTAACAAACCAGAATCTCAATGTTCAACTAAAAGACCCTTTAATTCAGTTAATTTCAGATGTTGTTTATGAACAAGTACCTATAGCTGGCTATAATAATGTTGCTATGAAGATGGATATCTTAAAACCAGAAAAGGATAAGAAAATGCCAGCGATTATTTACATCCCTGGTGGAGGTTTTATTTCTGCCAATAAAGATAGCTATATTCAACAGAGAATGAAGCTTGCCCAAGCCGATTATGTAGTTGCTAGCATTGAATATCGGGTTGCTCCTACTGTTACTTTTCCTCAACCTTTAGAAGATGTCAAAACAGCAATCCGTTACCTTAAAGCCCATGCTGAGCAGTTTAATATAGATCCTAATAAAATTGGAGTAATGGGAGATTCAGCAGGTGGATATCTAGCTGCAATAACTGGTACTACTAATGGAATAAAGCAGTTTGATCAAGGTGATAATTTAAAGCAGAGTAGTGATATCCAAGGCGTTGTTGATCTGTATGGATTATCTGATTTAACAAAGATTGGAGATGATTATTCTCAAAAAGTACAGCAAGCACATAAATCAGCTGGAGCTACAGAAGCTCTATGGGTCAATGGTAGCCCTGTCTTTGGAGGTCAAGATGGTGGAATCTTAGCCAATAAAGAGAAAGCTCAAGCTGCAAACCCAATTAGCTATATTTCTAAGCAGACTCCTCCTTTTCTGTTGATGCATGGAGACCAAGATAGACTTGTATCTCCAAGCCAAACTGAAATTTTACATCAAGCATTAGTAGAAAAAGGTATTGAATCTACCCGATATCTTGTCAAAGGTGCTGGTCATGGCGGGGTTTACTGGAATCAACCTGAAGTGATGAAGGTTATAATTGACTTTTTCGATAAGCACTTTAAATAAATACAAAAATATTATAGATAAACAACTTTAGAATGTAATTTAAATATCCTAATAATTTAATATCTTTAAGTTCTTAACTAAAAACCTTAAAAGATAACTTTCAGCAACGAATCTACCGAATTTACGCAAATAAAACTAAAAGATTAATTAATATTTTAATCT
>NZ_JBSQYM010000058.1:0-16912 GCF_055140805.1 Orenia sp. | reverse complement strand
AATGATAAATTTACTAGCCACAGGTTTCAACCTGTGGTGATGGTGATATGTTACACTACGGGTTAAAACCCGTAGCTAAAACTTAAAGTGTCGTAATATAACCATTAACAGAAACTATTAATATTTAGATTTAACCAACAGACCAAATAATTATAGACTTATCATATATCTTTTAGTATTATAAACTCTTCAGCACTTTATACCAAGATATTAAAATGTAATAAAAAAGCAACCCACATTATTTAGATGTGAATTGCTAAAATAAAAAATCTACTCTAAAACAATAGCAGCTTCTGGAGCATCGACTCTAAAAGTAAAGGATTCAGTCAAGAAAAACTCTATCTCATCACCTTTTTGCTCTTTAAAACCAATAGAGATATCCTGACCAACAATTAGTTTAAAGTCTTCTCCTCGTTTAGAAATTAATAAACCTTTATTAACAAGTTCAGGTGCTGGTACAACTTCTCCGCCCAAAATCTCTTCCAACCTATTCTTGATAGGATAACCTTTATCATCTAATTTATATAATAAAGAATATAGTTCTGGACCTAATAACAATGCATAAGGACCTTCTACATCCTCTGTAATCAAATTTTGGACTCCCTCAGCTACTGCTGAAACCAGACCTTCTTCTCCAATATTAATTAATCCATAAGGAGATTTATCTAAAATACCAGCAATTTCCCCTTCTTTTAAACCATAAAAAATTGCATTATTCTCTGCTTGAGCAAGCTTTTTTACAGCTTCTGCTAAAGAATCAGTATCAACATCTTCAGCTCCCCTAACCAAAGATTCTATCTCATCTATCTTCATTTTAAAAGGAACCTCTAACTCAATTAAAGGTAAGACATGGCGTTTAGAATATGATACACCTTCTTTGGCATCATTATCTAAAGCTACCCTTCTTCCTGTATTCACAGCAGCAAACTCAATTCCCTTAGGCCCTATAAAATCAACAAATTTACGCCCCTTTAACTTAACTTGTAACCTTTCTCTTGCTTCTTGATCTATAAAATTCCAAGCTTCTTCAGTAATTGGAGCTAATGATCGTTTTAAATTACTCATAGTATCTCCTCCTCTTTAAGATTATCTTAAATTATGTATGCCAAGAGATTCATCATTAGAGTTATTCATTTCATCATCAGTCTCTTCTTCACCCTCTTCTAAAGCTGTAATATCACCTTCAGTAAATAAGAACTCTCTTAAGAATTCATCCCATTTAGGATTATTACGCCTTAACCATTCTAAACCCATACATGCATGTTCAATCTCTTCATCACGATTATGTTCTACAATAGCCTTTAACTGTGGATCTTCTGTAGCAGCAGCTCGCTGATTATACCAATCTACCGCTTCCATCTCCTCAATCACACTTTGAATCATCCGATGATACTCTTTTGCTTCCTGAGGTAAGTTATCTTCATGGTATCCTTCACTTGCCATATTCTTCGCCTCCTCATAAATTATTGGTAATCATTCCTATTACTATTATAATAGAATAAACTTTTTTTGTCAAGAAAAAACAATATGCCTAAATATAGGTGCCTAGATAATTTAAAGGTAGGTAGTTAGAAATAGCCTAACATCTACCAACCTAACTAATGAAGCAGATTAATCTACTCCATTATAGATATATATTAAATAATTTAAAACACAATTCAAGAATACTATAAATAATATTTATTTTTCTGGTTATTATAATAATTAAGTGTTGTTAATAATACATTCATTATGTATTTAATCACACAAAGGAGATGATATTATGGTAACTAATGAAATAACCGCAGAAAATCTCCGTTCAGCCTTTGGTGGAGAAAGTCAAGCCTATCAACGATACATAGTCTGGGGGAGAGTAGCTAAAGAGGATGGATTCTCAAAGGTGGGTCTTCTCTTTAAAGCAGTTGCTTATGCTGAAGAGGTCCATGCAGGTAATCACTTTGAAGCCCATAGCAATATTGAGGGCGACTTCTTAGTAGCCTCAGGGGCTGGCTTTGGAATAGGTTCTACCTCAGAAAATTTGGAAGGAGCTATTGCAGGTGAAAACTTTGAGATTGAACAGATGTACCCTAGCTACTACCTAGTAGCCAAAGATCAAAATGAAAAGGATGCACTTAAATCCTTCCATTATGCCCTAGAAGCGGAGAAGATTCATTCTAAACTATTCAATGAAGCTAGAGGAAAAGTTGATAATGGAGAGGATTACGATTTAGAATATGTCAGTGTTTGTGAAATATGTGGAAATACTGTCAAAGATGGCACTCCTGATAAATGTCCAATTTGTGGAGCCACTAAAGAACAATTTAAAGAATTTCGTAAATAGAATCAGAACCAGAAATCAGTAATTTTAACTGATAACTGATAACAGATTCCAGATTCTTGATAACTAAATCCAAGGAGGAGATAATAATGAAATATTATGAAGTTAAACAAGCTGATGACCCAAATAACAAAACTGAATTAGAGAAGAAGCATATACCAGTAATTCAAGCACCTAATAAAGTAAAGAAGGATGAATATTTTGATATTACTGTCAAAATGGGGGAGATAGATCACCCAGTAGAGCCTGGTCACTTTATCCAATATGTTGATCTTTATGCTAATTATTATCATCTAGGTAGAGCAAACTTTACACCTGAAATGAAAGCAGAGGTTACTTTTAAGGTGAAATTAAAGGAATCTTGCACTATCAGAGCTTATGAACTATGTAATTTACATGGTCAATGGCAGGGAAATAAAGAGATCACTGTAGAATAAACTGAAATAAAGCTAGATAATATCTAGCTTTATTCTTCCAATATATTGCTAACTAAATCTTGATATAACACGTTGTACTAATTAAATCTTAATAGCAATAATATCTCTTCATGGGTATATCGCGACATTTTTAGGAATCAGGAGTCAGGAACCAATTATCAGTAAAACAGACTGATTCCATATTCCCAATTCCTGACACGAAAGTGTCGCAATATCTCTATGTTATACTAATACAAAACATCAATTCAAATCAATAGAATAAATATCAGAGAACTCAATATTTATCTTTTCAACTATACCTGCCTTTAAGTTATGACTATCCTCTTTTAGTTGATTATTAGTTTCTTTAACCACCTTAACTGGTAAGGTGATAATAAATTCTGCTCCCTTTCCATATTCACTCTTTACAGATATATGCCCTTGATGCCTATCTACTAGCTCCTTTACCAAAGATAATCCAATTCCACTTCCTTCTTGATTTCTTCTTAAGGATTCATCCACTTGCTTAAATCTGACAAAGATTTCGTCCAATTTATCTTCAGGAATACCTATTCCTGTATCTTTGATAGATATAACTATATTCTCTACTTTATCATAAATATTCACAAATATATATCCACCAGCATTGGTAAATTTAATTGCATTTGATAATAAGTTTAAAAGTACCCTTTCCATCTTATCTAAATCACAAGCAATTACCTTCTCTTCAACTTCAGTATCAAAGATTAATTCTATGTCTTTAGTTTTAGCATATTGGGCTACCGATAGAACCATGTCTTCAACAACATTTATAATATTATGATTGGCAAAATTGATATTTAAAAATTCTACATCTAACTTTGTAATATCGATTAAATTATTGACTATCCTTAGCAATCTATAACAGTTCTGCTTCATCATCTTCCTATACTTTAAGGTCTTTTGAGTATTAACTAACTTTTGTTGATCACAAATCCGCTCTAATAGTTGTAAGGCACAAAATATAATATTTAATGGTGTCTTTAATTCATGGGAGATATTTGCAAAAAAGTTTGTCTTTAATTTATTATGTTCTTCAATTTCTTTTAATTTCATCTGTTTCTCTATAATGGTCTGCTTATAACTCTCAGCCTTCCTTCTATCTCTAATATCTCTAGCCAAAGTAATAATATACCTCTCACCATCATGTCTAAAGGATACTGCACCAACCTCTATATCAACCACACTTCCATCATTACGGACATATCTATACTCTACAAAACCTATACAGTCCTCTTGAGATAAGAAATCTCTTTCCTTCTTTTGAACATACTCTTGATCATCTGGATGAATATTGATTAAATCACCAAAATCAGTTCCAATAATATCTTCAAGGTTATCATAATCAGTCAGTTCAAAGACCTTCTCATTAGCAAAAATCAGCTTATCTTCTTTATATACTAAAACTGCATCTGGTAATAATTTCATCAATAATTGATATAATTCTGTACTCTTCTTTAATTCTTTTTCAAATTTCTTCCTTTCTGAGATATCTCTAGCAACAAGCATCATTGTATTTTTATTTTCATAGACCAAGGGAATCCCTGCTATTTCCAAATCTAATATCTGATTATCAGATTTTCTAATCAATTTATGTTCTAAAAAAGGGACTACCTTTTCTTCTTCTATAACAGCTTTAGTTCTTTGCTGTATAACTTTATAATCTTCTGGAAAAACACTGAAAAGATCAAATAAATCTCTACCCATTACAGCTTCCACACCTGCAAACCCTAATAAGTTGGCCCAAGCTTTATTTGCAAATACAACGTTTGCATTATTTGAAATCACTATACCATCTGGCAATAATTCTACCAACCTCTGATACTTCTCTTGACTTCTCTTTAATTCTTTTTGAACCTTCTTTATCTCTGAAATATCGATAATCGAGACTGAGCTGCCAATCACCTTCCCCTGCTCATCTTGAATTGCAGTAGCAAAAAGCATTACCTCAAACTTATCTCCAGTTCTATTCTCTGCTATAGCTTCACCTCTCCAATAGCCTTTATTATGTATAACTTCTCTCTTTTCTTCGACACATTCCTTAGTGGTCCAAATTCCTAATTCAAGAGGATCTTGACCTAATATTTGATTTAAGTTATCATAGCCCCACATCTCTAAAAAACTATCATTAGCATAGCGAATATTACCTTGAAGGTCAATATAAATAACTCCACTTAATGACTTATCTATTATCTGCTCCTTAATCTTTAATTCTTCTTTGATTTTCTCCGATTTTGTTATATCACTTCCTAAAATCACAGTATAGTGCTCCCCTTGATAATCAAAAGAGAATCCTTTACATTCAGAGATTATTTCACTACCATCCCTTCTAATTATCTTATGCTTTAATGTACCAACAGTACATTCACTTTCATTTAACTTTTTTTGCCTCTCTAAAATTTTTGCAAGATTATCAAATTCAACCAAATCAATAAGATTCTTCCCAATAATTTGATTACTATCACTATATCTCAAAATATCTAAAGCCGATTTATTTACAAGTATTATCTCAGAATTTTTCTGTACAATAACACCATCAGGAAGAAGATTAATGAGTTGCTCATATAATATTTGATTCTTTTCTACTTCATATTCTAGACTTCTTCTCTCTGTTATATCTCTAAAACTCCAGACCCTTCCACAAACTTCACCTTTTATTATAAGAGGTCTAAAGAATCTCTCTAAGATTTTCCCATCTTTAAATTTAACAGAATCTAGATTTTCTTCTCCTTTTTCTGCTATCTGTTCTAAATCAGATATAAATCTATTTGGATACTTTACTCTATGCTTGACAGCCTTAATAATTATCTTGCCATCTGTATTATCAATTAACTCCATAGGAATGTTCCACATCTCTAAAAAAAGGCTATTATAGTAAATAATATTTTGGTTATTGTCTGTAACCAAAATACCATTAGTTGTAGAGTTTAAAACAGCCTTTAATATCTCTCTTTCTTTTGATAATTCTTCTAATATTTTCTCCTTACTATCAAAGTCTTCTCTACCTCTCATACTCACTCTTTTTAACTTCACCATATCACACCACCAATAAATAGCATTTAAAAATCAACTTTATGAATAACACACTCTAAATTAAAACTCATTGTAGCCTAAGCTTTTCACCTCTACCTATCAACAATCTACTACCAGTTTTTGAACTTTCGTTAATGGAAAAATACCAAAAAAAATTTTCCATACCTACTATCACCCAACTTTGAATAAGTCCAACTTGACTCTAAAGATAAATAGCTACATATAACCTCCTTAGGAATTAATATTCTATAATAACCAATAATATCCTGCTAAAAATTAATATTTAATAAATAATCTTCTATTAGCTAATTACTTTTTATTAACAATTTAATCTTTTCTCAAAATTACTTCTTAAATAAAAAATAGCTAGTATTAATACTAGCTATTCTCCCTTCCTTCTTCTATTAATTTTAAGAAAACATCAACTAATTTAGGATCAAATATTCTCCCAGATTTATCCTCTATCTCTCTAACAGCCTGATCTTTAGACATAGGACCTTGATATTCCTCTTTATTATTAATTGAATTATAAGGTCGATTAAGTAAGGCATCATAGGCATCAACTATATGAACAATTCTAGATAAGAGTGGTATATCTTCTCCTGCTAATCCTTCTGGATAGCCGGTCCCATCCCAATTTTCATGATGGTAAAGAATACCATTAGAAATATTTCTTAAATCCTGAAAACTCTTGGCTATATTATATCCATGTTCTGAATGCTTTTTACACTCTTCCCATTCTTCTGCAGTTAAAAGTTCGGCTTTATTGAGTATACTTTTTTCAATTGCTAACTTACCGATATCATGATATTTGGCTAGCTTAACCAAATTTTGTAAATCCCTCTCTGATAATCCTAAACTATCACCCATCTTTCTACTCATACTTATCATTCTAGAGGTGTGACCTACAGTCTCATAACTATTATTTTCTAATTTATCAGTCAAGGATTTTAATAGCTCGCTATTACCACTACTCTTATTTTCAGATTTATCATCATACATTCTATTCTCTGCTCTTCTATATATATCTTCTATAGCTTCTTTTGGCACTACTTTAGTTGCACATCCTAAAGCAATCTGAGGAGTAATTGGTTCAAAATCAGAAGAATCACAACCATCCTTAATCCTTTTAATTATACTTTTGGCAACCTCTTCACTAGTCTCTGCTAAGATAATACCAAACTCATCACCACCCCATCGAGCAATAATATCTTCCTCACGAGTAGCATTTTTTAAAATCCTAGCTATCTCTTTTAATAATTCATCTCCAGCTTCATGTCCAAAGACATCATTAGTCAATTTCAATCCATTCGCATCTCCTACAATCATACTTAAAGGTAACTTCCTCTCTACATCTAACCGCCTTAGCTCTTCTTCATAAAATTTCCTATTATAAAGACCTGTTAAACTATCATGATAACTCATGTATTTAATCTTTTCTTCTGCTTTCTTACGTTCAGTGATATCTATTAGTGAAACTATACTTTTGTCACTATCAGGTATCAACTTAGCTTGAATAATCACAGTCTTCTTTTCACCATAATTATTTATAATATCAAGCTCATATCTCTCAGGAGTATCATCATTTCTCCTACGTTGCCAATGATAATTTAAAATCCTAGTTAAAGATTTATGGTCCATAACTAATTCTAATAGCTTCACCTTACCTTCTATCTCTTCTTTAGAACATCCTAAAATCTCTTCCATCTTATTATTTACTAAAGATATAGTCGTATCCTTCTCTAATATACAACTAGCAGTACCAGTTGCTTGGAATAAAGTCCTATATTTATTTCTACTATCTTTAAGCTCTTTTTCTGCTGATTTTCGCCTAAATATATTTATTAAAAGAATACAGATAATTATAGTCAAAAAGATGATAAAAGCTAACGTAGCTAAAACTTTACCCTTATTTTCATTATAAAATGAGTATGGTCTATTAACAATAACACTACCTTCAGGCAATTTATTAAAATCTATATCAAAGCTTTTTAGCTCATGATAATCAAACATAAATTTATTAGGGTTCTCTTCAATGATTGGTTCTTCTCCCTTTAGTATATTTAATGCTATCTTTGCAGAAATTCTCCCTTGCTGATAACCACTGCTAATCTTTCCACCTAAAACTCCATGACCAGGGAACACATCCCAAAAACTATAGATGGGTCTAGTAGTATATTGAGAAATTAACTCTGTAGCTTCTGTTAAAGAAATTAAATTGCCTGATTCATACTTTATACTGGCAAGCCAGACTATAATACTATGTTTATTAATTTTTTTGGCTATCTCTTTTGCTTGGGTGAGGTAAGATAACTTATAACTGATTAGACTAATAGGCTCAGGAATATCAGCCATAGCATCCTTTAACATCTCTAAATTTGTTAGTCCAGTAGTAGTTCCATCAGTAATTGCTACCACCTTATCAATATTAGGGTGTAACTTTAGAGCAACCTCAATTGTACTTTTCATATCTAATTCTTCTTCTATACCAGTAAAATTCTCCTCCCCTTCGAAGGAATAATTATCCAAATCACTTATTCCACAGAATACCACTGGTGTATTAGGAAAGAGATCATCTTGATATTCTAATAAAAATTTTAAAGCATCATCATCAGATGAAATGATTAAGTCAAATTTAGCATCCTTAAACTTATGCTTAAAGAGTCGATAGAGATTATTTATATGTTCTTTATCACTTATTCGCTTGGTATCCAAATATTCAGTATGCACATTTATATTTTCAGAGTTGGAACCTAAGATACTTTTAATACCCCTATCAATATTATCTGTCCAACCAAACTCAGGAGAATAGGAATGAACAATTAATATATTCTTCTTATCTTCATCTTCATTAGCTTGAGAGTTTACTGGAGTAAATAGTGAAATTAATAGTATCAATACAACTAAAACAAGTCTATCTTTGTATAATTTTATCACCATGATTAATCTACTAAACCTCCTATTAATTCATCTTATAAATAAAGACTTCAACTTTCATCGATAAATTCCTTTAAAATTAAAAATAATCATATGTATATAATTTCTACTTTAAATAAAAGTTTATGATAAATTAGTTTTTTTATAAATGTTTTCATACCCTTTTAAAAGCATATGAAAGAATATATATTATTCAGATTTAAAATTAATCAAAAAAAGACCAGCCATGATGGCTGGTCTTTTAAGATCAAATAATTTATTCTGCATCTTCAGCTGTAGCTGCAACTTCAGCTTCAGCATCGGCTACCTCTTCAATACTCTCTTCTTCAACAGTTTCTTCTACAACTTTCTTTCCTTCAAAGGCATTGATATATAGTTCTTTAATTTCACTAATTAATGGGTATCTTGGGTTAGCTCCTGTACATTGGTCATCAAAAGCTAACTCTGACATTTCATCTAACTGTGCATAGAAGTTCTTTTCAGTAACCCCTGCTTCTTCAATAGTATTTGGAATATCAATCTCTGCTTTCAGTTCATTGATAGCATTAATTAATAATTGTACCTTCTCATCTTCACTATTTCCACCTAATCCTAAGTGGTCAGCAATCTTAGCATAATTAGTCTTAGCTAATGGATACTTATATTGTGGGAATGCAGTCTGCTTAACTGGTACATCACTAGCATTGTATTCAATTACTTCATTGATTAATAATGCATTTGCTAAACCATGAGGTACATGGAAAGTAGAACCTAATTTATGTGCCATAGAGTGGCAAACTCCTAAGAAAGCATTAGCAAAGGCCATACCTGCAGTAGTAGCTGCATAATGCATCTTCTCTTTAGCTTTTCTATCTTCTGCTCCGCCTCTATAAGATCTAGGTAGATATTTAAATACTAATCTGATAGCTTCTAAAGCTAATCCTTTAGTATATTCACTTGACAATACAGATACATAAGCTTCAATCGCATGTACTAAAGCATCAATACCAGAATAAGCTGTTAATCTAGCTGGCATAGATAAGACTAAATCTGGATCAACAATTGCCATATCTGGAGTTAACTCATAATCAGCAATTGGATACTTAATTCCAGTACTGTCATCAGTAACAACAGCAAATGGTGTTACTTCTGAACCAGTTCCTGAAGTTGTAGGAATAGCTACAAAGTAAGCTTTACTTCCTAATTCAGGGAACTTATAAATTCTCTTTCTGATATCCATAAATGTCATAGATAACTCTTTAAATTCCGCTTCTGGATGCTCATACATTAACCACATAATCTTAGCAGCATCCATTGGAGAACCTCCACCAAGAGCAATAATTACATCTGGTTGAAAAGAATCCATTTGTTTAACTGCTTTTTCAACAGTACTTAATGTTGGATCAGGTTTTACATCAGAGAATATTCTAAAATCTACTCCAACTGTTTCTAATACTTCAGTAATTTTTTCTGTATAACCAAGATCATATAATGGCTTATCAGTTACGATAAATGCTCTCTTCTTACCTTCTAACTCTTTTAATGCAATTGGTAATGCACCATACTTAAAGTAAATCTTTTCTGGTACTCTAAACCATAACATATTCTCTTTTCTCTCAGCAATTGTTTTTACATTCATAAGATGTTTAACCTCCACATTTTCACTTACTGAGTTACCTCCCCAAGATCCGCAACCTAAAGTTAAAGAAGGGCTCAATTTGAAGTTATAGATATCACCGATAGCACCTTGAGAAGCAGGCATATTAACAATAATTCTTCCTGTCTTCATCTTAGAACCAAAGTAATCTTTTCTATCTGTATTAGCTGGATCAGTATAAAGAGAAGATGTATGTCCATACCCACCAAATTTAACTAATTCTACAGCGTTATCAACACCTTCTTCAAAGTCTTTAACTTTGTACATAGCTAAAGTTGGTGACAACTTTTCATAAGAAAATGGTTCATTTGCGCCAATTTCTTCTACCTCTGCAATTAATACTTTAGTCTCTTTTGGAACAGTTACTCCTGCTAACTCAGCAATCTTATAAGCTGGTTGACCAACGATTTGAGCATTAACATGACCATCAACAATGATTACCTCTGCAACCTTCTCTCTTTCAGCTGGAGATAATACATATGCACCACGGTCAATAAATTCTTGTTTTACTTCCTCGTAAACATCAGCTACAACACTTACTGATTGTTCAGAAGCACAGATAACACCATTATCAAAAGTCTTACTCATTAAGATTGAACTTACTGCCATCTTAATATGTGCAGTCTCATCAATAACTGCTGGAGTATTTCCTGCACCTACTCCAATAGCAGGTGTTCCAGAAGAATAAGCTGCTTTAACCATTCCTGGTCCCCCAGTAGCTAAAATCAAGCTAATATCTTGATGCTTCATTAATAATTGAGATAATTCAATTGATGGTTCATCAATCCATCCAACAATATAATCTGGAGCTCCTGCTTCAACTGCTGCTTCTAAAACGGTTTTAGCTGCTTCAATTGTACAATTTTTAGCTCTTGGATGTGGTGAAAAGACAATTGCATTTCTAGTCTTTAAAGCAAGTAAAGATTTAAAAATTGTAGTAGAAGTAGGATTTGTTGTTGGTACAATTCCTGCTACAATACCAACTGGTTCTGCTATCTTCTTTATACCAAAAGCAAGATCATCTTCAAGTACTCCACAAGTCTTTTCATCTCTATATTTATTATAAATAAACTCTGATGAAAAGTGATTTTTAATTACTTTATCCTCTACAATTCCCATTCCAGTATCTGCAACAGCCATCTTAGCTAATTGAATTCTCTTATCATTAGCTGCAATAGCTGCTCTTCTAAAGATTTCATCAACTTGTTCTTGCGAATATGTAGCATACTCTGCTTGAGCTTCTTTTACCTTTTGAATCAATGCTTCAAATTCTTCAGCATTGGTAACTTTCATAATTCCCATTTTTTAGTCCCCCTTTTTTTCAAAGAAAACACAACACCCGTAAAAACATTAACACTTCCTTGTGAACTTATACACAAACTTTCTTATAGCATTATGCTTCCTCTTTGACTTGATAAAAGAATATCAAATTTAACTATTTTTTTCAACCTTTCTTTAAAGCTAAAATAAGCCATAAATATCGATTTAAGCTAATTATCTATTCAATTATCTATATAACTAACATTAGCTATGATGATTGACTATAATTGACTTCATATCTATTTCCTATACTATAAATTTGACTTTTCTCTCTACATATAGTATCTATTTTCGACAATATATACTAAATATAGTAGATTTGTTATTTTAATAACTCTCTTTTTAATTTTAAAAGATGTCGAAAATGATAATTATTATTTTTTAAAAAAGATATTATGTTATCTTTTTATCATTCTCAATTAACACAATATCTAAATATATTTTTAATCTTTATCAACTCATCTATATCATATTAAAGTTGACACTGCTTCTAGACTTTATTATCATTTTACTTTTTAAAGATTGAATTATTATAAACAAATACTTCTAAAGCAAGCAGCAATTGAGGTACTTCTTACAAAAATGATCTGTCATTATAACAACAATATCAACTTGCATTAAGTGACCTCTTCTGAATTAAATATACTGGCCACCATATATAAAAACCCCATAGAGTAGATTTTTTCCTCTCTACACTATGGGGGTAGCTTTTATTTCTAGCTAGGGTTTTTCTTATATCTCACCTTTAAACCCTTTTATATAAAGTTCTTTAATCTCATCAATTAATGGATATCTAGGATTAGCTCCTGTACATTGGTCATCAAAGGCAAGCTCTGCCATCTTATCTAACTTCTTATAGAAGTTAACCTCAGTTACTCCTGCTTCTTCAATGGTCATTGGCATATCAA
Organism: Orenia sp.; assembly: GCF_055140805.1. Classification (NCBI taxonomy): domain Bacteria; kingdom Bacillati; phylum Bacillota; class Clostridia; order Halanaerobiales; family Halobacteroidaceae; genus Orenia; species Orenia sp. Next base: position 4,306 of record NZ_JBSQYM010000058.1, on the reverse strand, counting down.
TCTCTCTTCTGAGTTTATTAATTGCAGCAATTAATAAATCAACCTTTTCATCATCAGTATTCCCGCCAAGTTGGAGATGCTCTGCAATCTTAGCATACCTACGCTTAGACAATGGATATTTGTATTGGGGAAATGAAGTCTGCTTAATTGGTACATCAGTAGCATTATATTTGATAATTGGAGTAATCAATAACCCATTAGCTAGTCCATGAGGAAGATCAAAGGTAGAACCTAATTTATGTGCCATAGAGTGACAGATTCCTAAGAAAGCATTGGCAAAGGCCATACCTGCAGTTGTTGCTGCATAATGCATCTTCTCTTTGGCTTTTCTATCCTCTGAACCATTTCTATAAGAATCTGGTAAATACTTAAAGACTAACCTAATTGCCTCTAAAGCAAGTCCTTTAGTATATTCACTAGATAATACTGATACATAGGCTTCTATAGCATGGACTAAAGCATCAAAACCAGAGTATGCTGTCAATTTAGGTGGCATAGATAAGACTAAATCTGGATCTACAATTGCCATATCTGGTGTCAATTCATAATCTGCAATTGGATATTTAATTCCTGTCTTATCATCAGTAACTACAGCAAAAGGAGTTACCTCTGAACCAGTTCCAGAAGTTGTAGGAATAGCTACAAAATAAGCTTTCTCCCCTAATTTAGGAAATTGATAGATTCTTTTTCTAATATCCATAAAGGTCATCGATAACTCTTTAAACTCTGCTTCTGGGTGCTCATACTTCAACCACATAATTTTGGCAGCATCCATTGGCGAACCTCCACCAAGAGCTATAATAATATCAGGATCAAAGGTTCTCATCTGCTTAACTGCTTTTTCTACTGTAGAAATTGATGGATCTGGCTCTACATCTGAGAAGACCTTATGATCAATTCCCATCTCATCCAACTCATTGATAATCTTATCAGCATATCCCATATCATATAGCGGTTTATCTGTAACGATAAAGGCTCTCTTCTTATTCTCCAACTCACTCATTGCAGTAGGTAAACAACCATACTTGAAGTAAATCTTCTCTGGAACTCTAAACCATAACATGTTTTCTTTTCGTTCGGCAATAGTCTTAATATTAAGCAAGTGTCTAACCCCCACATTCTCACTTACTGAATTTCCTCCCCAAGATCCACAACCTAAAGTTAGAGAAGGATCTAATTTAAAGTTATAAATATCACCTATTGCTCCTTGAGAAGCAGGCATATTGATTAAGCACCTTCCAGTCTTCATCTTAGAACCAAAGTAATCTATTCTTCCCTGATTAATTAATTCTGTATAAAGTACTGAAGTATGACCAATCCCACCAAAACGAACTAGCTCAACAGCAATATCAACAGCATCAGCAAACTTATGGGCTTTATACATAGCTAGAGTTGGCGATAACTTCTCATAAGAGAAGGGTTCTGCTTCCCCAATATCTGCAACTTCTGCAATTAAGACCTTAGTACTTTCTGGAACTTCTAGACCTGCCAACTCTGCTATCTGGTAAGCAGGCTTACCAACAATCTGAGCATTGACATGACCATCGACTATAACTACATCCCCTACTCGTTCTTTTTCCTCAGATGAGAGAATATAGGCCCCTCTATCAGTAAATTCCTGTTTAACCTCTTCATAAACCTCATCAACTACTACTACTGATTGTTCAGAAGCACAGATAACACCATTATCAAAGGTCTTACTCATCAAAATTGAACTGACTGCCATCTTAAGGTGGCATGTTTCATCGACCACAACTGGTGTATTTCCTGACCCTACACCAATGGCTGGCTTACCTGAAGAATATGCCGCCTTAACCATCCCTGGTCCTCCAGTAGCTAAAATCATACTGATATTCTTATGGCGCATTAAAGTTTGAGACATTTCAATTGAGGGTTCATCAATCCATCCAATAATCCCTTCAGGTGCACCTGCTTCTACAGCTGCCTCTAAAACTATCCTAGCTGCTTCTGTAGTACATCTTTTAGCTCTAGGATGGGGAGAGAAGATAATAGCATTTCTTGTCTTTAAAGCAATTAATGATTTAAAGATAGTAGTTGAAGTTGGATTGGTTACTGGTACAATTCCTGCCAATACTCCTACAGGCTCAGCTATCTTCTTCAAACCAAAAGAAGTATCATTTTCAACAATCCCACAAGTCTTCTCATCCTTGTATTTGTTATAGATAAATTCTGCTGAGAAATGATTTTTAATTACCTTATCTTCTACAATTCCCATTCCAGTATCTTCAACAGCTAACTTAGCCAAGGTAATTCGATTATCATTGGCTGCAATAGCTGCTTTTCTAAAAATTTCATCTACTTGTTCTTGGGGATATGTAGCGTACTCTCTTTGAGCAGACTTAACCCGCTGTATTAACTCTTCTAACTCTTCTTGGTTAGTGACTTTCATTATTTCCATTCTTCTACCTCCCGTTAGAATAAATATTAAACCTTACTATAAATTTAAAATAAAAGTTAATGGTGGTATGGCAATACTTTCGTGTCAGGAATCAGGAACCTGGAATCAGTATGTTTTACAGATTCCTGATAACCGATTCCAGATTCCTAAAATGTCTTAATATCCTTCTATAACCCCATATTTCAATTCCATTTTATAGCTCTAATTCTAGTTTAAAAAGGTTAATAGTCATCATTTCTATATTTTACAAAAGAGATAGGATTCATACATGAAAATATTTTTTATCGAAAATTACTACAGTTATGGCTAGTGGTTAATGAATTATTATATATACTTTGAATAACACTTATAAATATTATCCACTAAAAAAGATAAGAGCAGAAAAATCAACCACTCTTATCTTTAAAATATTATTTATATTAGAATCTTCTAACCACAAGGTTCTATAAAGGCTTTTTGGAGTAATAAATAAACCCAAGTAAAATTAGTATAAATAAACTTAGTAAGATAAATATATTGATTATTAATTTATTTAAGAATAGACCACCTTCTTTTCTAAACCTATCACCTTTCTTCTCTTGGGCCATTCTTTCTCGTATCTCCTTCTCTAATTCTATCCTTAATTCCTGTTCTATTCTCTGAGTAAGTTCTTCTTCTAACTCTTCTCTAATTTCAGCTTCTAACTTAGCTCGTAGCCTCTGCTCTATCTCATCTCTAAGCTCCATCCCAACCTCTTTTCTAACCTCTTTCTTCATCAATTCATAGTCTATCTCTTCCTGCTGAGGTGGAATAGCTAATTTCAGCTCACCCTCTGTCTCTATTAGTAATTGGCTATAGATATTAGAAGAAAATTTGATAATAATATCATAGGATTTAATTGGACCATTAAAGATAATATAATCAATAATCCCTCTAATATGCCTCTTATTAGCATCTACAACAAAAGGACTAATTGTATCCTTGTGTTCATGATAACTACCTTCTGTAATTTGAACTAAAATATAATCATTCTTGTTAAATTGACTGATCTTTTTACCATTAATAGGAGCTATAACAGGGGTTACATCTAACTCAATAATCTCTTCTTCAGTATTTTCTGACTCATCATTCTCATCGATAAGTAAGTTTGGATGACTATACCTTATTTCTTCCTTAGTTTGAAAATCTCCATATATACTCAATTCTACTGCTTCTCTTATAAAATCCTCTAATTTTGACTTTAAGATAATCTCAACCTGCTCCAAATCCCCTTGAAGCAGAGCATCAACAGATTGAAATTTATCCTTTTGAGTTATATTATTCAATAAATAGATTTTTAATTTTCTTCCTGCTAGTCTCTCCTTATCAGATATTCTAGAGAAGATTCTATCAAAAGCTTTACTATCAGGCTCAATATAGACTACTTCATCCTTATTACTAAAAGCAACATCTAAGTTAATCAACTCTCCATTATCCTTATCAATAATAATACTAAGTAGTCCATAAATCTTATTGCGACTGCCATAAGCTAACTTTCCATGGATGACCATATAATTCTTATCGTCTAAATTATTGTTATCTAAGTTGTCTTGAATATTTTTTTCAACAGATTCTTGCTCCATAGCTTCCCTTCACCCCTAATCCTTTTAGAATAACTATTATCTATATTCTATAACTAACATCATTTTTCATTCTTTTTAATTAAACTTTACTATATATAATTCTACTTTCATCAACATTTAGGGTGAAATTTGATTATAAATATTCCATCTTGAAGGCACATTTGAATATGTTGTTATAAATAGATATTGTGACACTTTTTATAATGATAAATTTACTAGCCACAGGTTTCAACCTGTGGTGATGGTGATATGTTACACTACGGGTTAAAACCCGTAGCTAAAACTT
>NZ_JBSQYM010000057.1:0-16936 GCF_055140805.1 Orenia sp. | reverse complement strand
CAGTTATCAGTAAAACAGACTGATTCCAGATTCCCGATTCCTGACACAAAAGTGTTACATTATCTTTCTATTGTTTCATTCTAGAGTTGTTTATCTATATTAAGATGACTCCTATAAAATACAGAAATCATCTTAAATGATATCACTACTGACCAAGTTCTTTAGCCATGGTTGAAATAATAAGCTCGCTCTCTTCTTAAAGAATCTAATTCTTTAATATAAACTTCTAAATCTTTCTGATAGTCCTTTACTAATTTTAAATCTCCCTCTTTTTTAATCGTTTCATTAACTAGCTTAGCTTCTGTATATCTCATCTTCTGAATACATAAAGCTATTTGCGTATTCAAGGAAGAAAGATTATCTTTTTGCATATTGGGACCCCCTTTTAAAAATAAATATTATTTATTATCACCCCCTTGATTGACCCTTTCTAAATAGACAACAGTATCTTCTACAATCTTGTTTAAGTTACAAAATGTTAATAAAGGAGAATCTATTTTAGTACAATCGATAGAATTAACCCTTGATAGTGCCTCTTCAATAATTTGATCTATTTCTCTCTTTTCTTCTCTATGACAGGCTTTTGGCTTCTTCATATCCTCCCTCCAATTATCTAGATAATAATTTAGTTCCTTAATTTATCTTCCTTTCTTCTAACTTCTTTACAAAAGTTGAGCTACCTAACAGTTCTTTTAAATTTAAGATATTAAACAATTCTTCCACTTCAGAGTTTAAATTATTAATCAAATAGTTATGATTAGGGTTTTCTTGAAAAAGTTTAATGATATTTTCTATTCCAATAGAGTCAATGAAATTTACTTCTGCAAAATTAAAGACAATATTTTTATAATCATATTTCAACTCTTCAAATTTATTGATTAAAGTATCAACTGTGAAGACATCTAAGTCCCCCTGCAAATGAATAATAACTATATCCTTTCTATCTTCTAATTCAATCTTCATCATAATCGCCTCCTAGCAAATCAAAATAAAGATATAAAACCTGAATGATTAAGATAGATTTAAATTAAACTATATTGTTTTGATCAACTAATACCTTCTTATTAATTTATTGTTATACTACTTTTTTCTCAGGTAATGCTACTTTAATTTGACTATCTAAGAGGCTAGCTACCCCTTTAATATAATTTAAAAATCCATCTCATCTAATCCTTCGATCTCTAAATTTGATAAATCAAGTCCAGATAAATCAATAGATCGATCATTTTTATCTTTATCATTTTTTACTGCATTAGTTTTTTTATTATTACCTTGCTCCTCTAACTGAGACTTAATTAAATTTAATAACTCTAGATTCTGTTGCTCAGCTTTTCTAACCTGAAATTTCTCAACCAATTTAGCCATCTCTACAGACTCTTTATTCAATTCTTCGCTGGAACTAGCTATCTCTTCTACCATAGCAGCATTATCTTGTGTTCCCTGATTAATCTCTTCTAAAGCCTGCTGGGTCTGTTCAATAGCAGCAGCTTGTTCCCCAGTAGAGATAGATATATTTCTAATAGCTTTATGAACCTCTTTACTATTCTCTACAATATCTTCTAAAGTATCACCAGTTTCATTGACTAAGTTGTTGCCATGTACTATTTTTTTGATAATACTCTTAATCAACTTTTCTATCTGATTGGCAGATTCGGCAGTTCTTTCAGCTAAACTTCTAACTTCATCAGCTACTACGGCAAAACCTTTACCATTCTCACTTGCTCTAGCTGCTTCTACTGCAGCGTTTAAAGCCAATAGATTAGTTTGAGAAGCAATTTCATTGACAGTTCCTATAATCTCTGAAATCCTTTCACTATGGTCACTTATCTCTCCTATAGCCTCTATAGTTTCTTTAACAACATTACTACCATTCTTTAAGGATTTCATCGTATTTTGTGATAAATTACTAGCCTCCTCTGAATTAGATGAGACCTCTTGCATTGAGGAGTTTATCTCTTCTATAGTGGCTGAAATCTCTTCTAAGGATGATGCATTATTTTGAGTCCGATCAGAAAGTTCATTATTTCCCTCTGCTATCTCATCAGAAGAATTGGCTATATTTAGTGAAAAATCTTTAATACTACTAATAGTACTACTTAAAGAGTCAATAACTTCATTGATATCCTCTGACATTCTAGCTAGTTCATCTAAACCTTTGGGCTTTATCTTCTCACTAAAATCACCATGGGCCATTTTATCTAATACTCTACCGATTCTCTTTACATTTTTAGAGACACTAGTAGTTACTAAGAAGATGATAAGAAATATAACTAACAATAGTAGTAAATATCCTTGACCAATCTCTTCAATCATTAAGTCTATTACCGAGGTTAGCTCATTGGCAGGAGCAGTTAAGACCAATGACCAACTTACACCAGCGATAGGATGATAAAAAATATATCTCTTAGCATCATTTAATTTATAAACAGCAAAACCTTCTTCCCCTGTGACAATATTGTTACCAATAACAGCTTCATTAGCATCTCTTTGTAAAATATTCAGTTCTTGCTTCTTGCTAGGATGGGCAAATATCTTACCATTTTTTTGAACTAAGTATCCATAACCCTTATTACCTAATTTAAAGCCACCTACTATCTTTTCTAAATCTGTTAAAGCTAGACTCTGCCCCAAATAAGCTATAATCCTTCCACTATCGTCTTTGATAGGTATAGTAATTACAATAACATCTCTATCCATAATTTCAGATTTTCTAGGATCACTTACCACTAAACTATTACTCTCTTTAGCCTCTTGAAAGTAATCCCTATCTGCTAAGTTTAGCACCTTATCAGCATAGCTAGTCCATCCTCTACCATCTAAATCCATTAACATAAAGTTATCTTTCCCCTTAGAATTATCAGCTTTAATTAACTGCTTGATTATTCTCCATCCCTTCTGCTCATTTCTATTCCAGCCTACTTCTAAATCAACTAGTTTAGATATTACAAACAATTCATTCTCTTTTGATCTTAGCCAATTAGCAATAACATTAGAACCATTTTCAACATTCTCATAACCACTTCTCTCTATTATCTTAGTGACATTAGTACCTATTAACTTATTGGTACTTTTCAGATTCCAAAGACCGATTATTATAAAAGGGAGCAATATAAATACCAACAACTTATTTCTTAATGTCACCATCTTCTTTAAAGACTCTAACATAATTATCCCCTCCTTTATATAGCATAGCCATTGCTAAAAAATAACTTTAATGTTTTACTTGGACTTGGGCTCAATCTTAAATTAAATAAGTAGTCTACATTACACTCTAAAATTACAAAGCTATTCCCTTTAATAACTAGAGTAACTCTTCTCTTAATTTCAAAGCTTCACTATAACTTAAATCTTTGATATTGGATAAATCAATCTTAGTTATAAGTTTAATGATTGGTATATCAAATAAAATCTCCAAAATATTTTGAGGAATCTGGCAAAAATACTTATCTAAATCTTCAGTAGCTACTTGCAAAGACTCCTTTTTCCATTGAGCTCGCTTACCTTTAGTAAAATTGGTTGTTACAATAGCCTTCCATTGGTCTAGTTCTTTAGTAGCTCTTTTATAAAAACTGTCTTTTTTTAACTTCTTCAAACTAGATGAAAGCCTATTCTTCAAATCTAGGTTAGTTTGCTTAGAAGAAAGAAGCTGTTCATCTAGTACTATAGTCTGACCTTGCTTCATTAAAGTTGCCTCTAAACTTTCAGTGATGAAATTAACCAGTCCCATTACCAATAAATCTCCATCAATTCCTTCCTCTTCAATTAGATATTCAACTCTTTCTTCCAATTTTACTAATAAATCTTCCTTAGATTTATTAGTAATTTCAACTATTATCCCTAAGTGTAATAATATAGAATCTAACATCCCTTTAAAGTCATTAATTTGATTTAGAGCACTAAGCTTGTCCCAATTTTTTAAACTACTGATTAATACATCAACTACAGTCATCTTAATAACCTCCTTTAATGCAAATCATATCCACTTGCCTAATAGCCTTTCATTTATAGTGCTGAGAAGTTGACAGAAATCTTATAGATATATATGGCATTAAAGAGTTAACATTTTAATTAGCTACGGGTTTTAACTCGTAGGCTTTATAAGACACACAGGTTAAAACTTGTGGTTAACAATTTTTTTCACCATATAGATAGTCTCAGCAATTATCTATAATTTACTCCTTATCTAACTTTAACATCTTCTTCTATCTGATTAATTACAATTGACTTACAAGTGAGTCACAAATAAAAAAATATAATTTTATAAAGTATATAGTTCTTAATAATAAAAGGAGATGATTTCTGTAGAGTACAGAAATCATCTCCTTTTATTATTAATTATCCTTTTTGCTCCACTTGATAGAACCTAAAATTATAGCTAATATCAGAGCAGAAAGTGCTACTAACCAACCAATTCTCAGACCTGAAATTGGATAACCCTCATAACCACCTTTAATCTCACTGATAAAACTTAAGATCAGCATAACTGCTAAGACCAATGGAGTAAGGTATTTAATTGTAAAGTCCCACCAACTACCAATTTGGAAGTTGGAGATAGGGTTGAAGAACTCTCGTAATTTACTTGCTTTATAAATCCATCCTATTGCAATACACTGTAGGATTCCAATCATTACTATACCAAATTGCATATTAAAGTAATCAATTATATCTAAGAAATAAAGTCCTGCTCCTGTAGTAAAAATCAAACTCCCTAGAACCCCTAATATAACTACTACAGTAGCTGCCTTCTTTCTACTCCAGCCAAACTTGTCATTAAGAGGCTTTACTACTGCTTCTACCATAGATATACTTGAAGATAACCCAGCAATTACTAAGGCTGAAAAGAATAATAATCCAAACAAGGTATTAAAAGCAGGTAACATATTAATAGCTTTAGGAAAAGCGATAAAAGCTAGTCCTATACTTTGAGTAACCACCTCTTCTAAGGGTACCCCACTATGAGTAGCCATATAACCTAAAATACCAAAGACCCCTATCCCCACAATAAAGCTGAAAGCACAGTTGGCAAGGGCTGTGATAAATGAATTATTAACTATATCTGAATCCTTAGGAAGATAACTGGCATAGGTTATCATTACTCCAAAACAGACACTTAAGGTAAAGAATATCTGACCGTAGGCTGCTAACCAGACCTTAGAGTTTAGTAGCTGTGAAAAATCTGGATTTAGGAACTTGTTAATTCCAGTAACTGCTCCAGGTAAAGTGATCCCTCTAATTGTAATAATTAACATTAATAGTGCTAATAATGGCATAAAGATTTTAGTTGCTTTTTCAATACCGGTTTCTATACCATTGTAAACAATAAAGTAGTTGATAGCCCATAAAGCTATTACACCGATTAATACCGTAAGATTTATTCCACCTAAGGTATCTACTCCTGATGTTAATTGCAAATTGCTTCCATAAAAGAAGGCTTCTGGATTAGCCCCCCATGCTTGATTAAGAGCATAAAAGATATATTTCAGGCTCCAACTTACAATAACCATATAATAAGTAAGTAAAATAAATACACTAATAACAGGCCACCAGCCAATCCACTCCCATTTACGAGATAGCTTCTTATAAGCCAATACCGTTGAACCTCTCATCTTAGTACCAAAGCCAAACTCTAAAATCAATAATGGAATCCCTGTTGTTAATAATGCTACTAAATATGGGATTAGAAATGCGCCTCCTCCATTCTCATAGGCAACATAGCTAAAACGCCAGATATTACCTAGTCCTACTGCTGAACCAACAGTAGCTAAGATAAAACCTAGTCTACTCCCCCATTGATTATTCTCTGACATATAAACTCCTCCTCTACTTCTAATAATTGTTAGATATTAAATTAAAAGACCCTTACACCCCTTAATGTTTAGGAATGGAAAGGCCTTAATTAATCAAAGATTCAGAGACCAGTCTTTATTTTATCTCAACTATTATATATTATGTAAACAAATATATCATCTCTTTAGAGTAATGTCAAGATTTTAAAATAAATCATAAATTTATATGATGGGAATAAGTATTATTAATTTACTATGATTTAACTGAATTATTGATTAATCTTTCTGTTAATTCTACTTAAATCTGTTTTAATATCAATAAAGACCAAAAGCAGCTCTCCTAAACCATATAAGATAACAGCCTGTAAGACACCAAAGTATATAGGAAAGAGATTATTAAAGAGTATGATAATTCGATTTTGACCCATTGCAGGGGTCATCCCTCCAGCAAAGATACTACCAATAGTTGTTATAAAGCTACCGATAAATCCAATTACAGCTAGAACCTTTAATAAGAGTGCAATTGTTTTTAAGATTTTATAATCTTTCACTACAATATCCTCCTTTCTGAGAAGCCATAAATCACCAAGAGTTTATTTTATCATATTTTAAGTAAAATATTCTATTTCATCAGTGTTTACTGCTTAAACTCAGTTTACATCTTCAATTTAAATCCAAAATATCTTCTAATTTCATTTTTAGAAAGTCCTTCACCTAATAGTAACATCAATGCTAGCCTTGCTTTAGTACTGTTAAGATTTCCAGCAAAGATTATATCCATATCTGCTATATTAGCTCCTCCTGCTGAAGCACCATAGAGATTATAGACTCGACCTTCTAAGCAACGTGAAGTTACTACTATAGGTATACCCTCTTCTTTTGCTCTTAGTAATCCTGAAGTTATCTTCTTAGGTAGGGTCCCCAAACCAAAGCCTTCTAAGACTAATCCTTTGTATTCATAATCTAAGGCTGCCTGAAGCAACTTATCACTACTACCAACAGATAATTTAATAATCTCTACACGTTCCTCTAACTCTTCGGGTTTAATAGTAATCTGTTTGACTAAATCATAAAAATAATGGACACCACAATGATCAATATGACCTATTGGACCTGCATTTATAGATGAAAAAGCTGTCAATTTATTAGTGTGAACCTTAGCCACAAATCTAGCTGCATGAATTTGATTATTTAGTACTACTAAGACCCCTTTATTCTTACTATGGGGTTCAATAATAGTCTGTAGGGCCTGTGATAAGTTGGCTTCTCCATCAGAGCTGAGCTGATTAAAACTTCTTAATGCCCCTGTAATTACAACAGGTTTAGCTGTATCTAAGAGCAAATCTAGTAAATATGCTGTCTCTTCTAAAGTATCAGTACCATGGGTGATCAATACTCCACTAATCTCTGTTTCTGCCAAAGAATTCTCTACTAACTTAGCCAAATCCCAAATCATCCTAGGTGTTAGTTGTGAACTATCTAGATTGGTGTATTGGATTAAATCTAGTTTAGCCATATTATTCAATTGGGGTACATGACTTAATAGTTCCTCCCCTGATAATTTAGGGACTATCTGATGAGTAGACTTATCCTCTCCCATAGCAATCGTGCCACCTGTAGTAATCACTTTAATCTTCTTCACGGTTAACCCCCTTTGATTAGTGACTAGCAATAAGCATTTAGCACCAATAAACCTAACTCTACTGCTTAGCAGTTACTAGTTAGTAATTTTATTACTATTATTAGATTATGTATTATGATATTTTAAAATACATGCTTTATCCCTTTTATTTTAATCTTTAGAAGTGATAAAGTAATATTTTATCCATTATAATGAAAGATTGTATTGAAGTCTTTTGTTCTCAAAATGAAAGAATTTAGAGATATTAAGACACTTTCAGGAATCTGGAATCAGTAGTCAAGAATCAGTTATAAACACATGTTCCAGATTCCTGAATCCCGACATGAAAGTTTGGTAATATACCAATTAGTATTTACTATAATAAGGAGGAATTATGATGGGCCTTTTTTCTTGATAGCTAATAGCAATTTATTCCCAAGAGCTAAGACTTTTATAGAATTTGAGAGATTTAAAGCTAAGAGGTTAAGATTTTAGTTGATCAAAAAATATAAAGCAGGGCATTAATGCCCTGCTTTATATTTGATATATTTTTTTGATATAAACTTGGAGTAAAAACTTAATTCTTTTTAACTAATTGAAAATGATTTTCGATATCGTTATTATATATTAAAAAAATAGCTTTGTCAACTATATTAAGAATATTTTTAATTAATTAAAGGAGTTACGAAGAACCCCCATAACTCCTAATTATTTAATCACTTTATTCAAATAATCCTGTATAACTGCTTTCTAGAAGCTCTGTTAATAATTCAATACCATTATCTATATCATTAATATCAATCATCTCTGATGGAGAATGTACATAACGGCAAGGAATTGACAATGCTCCAGAGCGAATACCTTCTCTTGTTAAATGGATTGCCCCTGCATCTGTTCCCCCAGCTACTAAGACCTCCAATTGATAAGGAATATTCTTCTCTTCGGCTAGATCAATCATTAAATTCTTAACCTTAGGATGAACCAGTACTGATCTGTCTTTGATTTTAATTGCAGGACCTTTACCTAGACCAACCTCCATTCTTTTTGCTTCTGGCATGTCACCTGTTAAAGTTACATCTACAGCAATACCTAAATCAGGATTGATACCAAAGGATGAAGTCTTAGCACCTCTTAAACCTACCTCTTCTTGCACAGTAAAGACAAAATAGGTATCATAAGTAGGAGGATTCTCTAAACGATTAAGGGTTTCAACTAAAACTATACACCCAATCCTGTCATCCATCGCTTTCGAGACCAACCTATCACCCAAATCATCCATCTGACGGTAATAACTAGCTGTATCACCAACTTTAACCTTGCTTTCTGCCTCCTCTTTGCTAGTAGCACCGATATCAGCATAGAGCTTCTCATGTTTTAGTTTGCTGATATCATCTACTTTGCCCTCCTTGTCGATAACTCCAACGGTCTCACCATTGAATAAAACCCTAGCCCCTAATAACATATATGGAGAGATTCCACCAACATTTGAGAAACGAATAAACCCATTATCATCAATATGGGTAGCAATTAGTCCAATCTCATCCATATGAGCTGCTAACATTACTCTTTTGCTAGAATCCTTCCCTTTCTTTAAGGCAATTAAATTCCCCAAACTATCAGTTCTTATCTCATCAACCTTATCCTCAATTTTAGCTTTGATAAGCTCTCTAACTCTATCTTCATGTCCTGATGGACCATAAGTTTCTACCAACTCTCTAATCAACTCTTTCATTAGCAAAACCCCCTTTTTCAATATCTTGGCAGAATTTATCTGTCAAATCTATCATAGCTTGATAATCTTTTAGATTCATAATAGCTGCTGGTGAATGAATATAACGGCAAGGTACAGAGATTACTGCTGTAGGAATCCCCTCTTGAGTTAGATGAATCTTGCCACCATCAGTGCCTGCTTTAGTAAACTTTCTAAGTTGGTACTTAATTTGATTATCCTCTGCTACCTCAATAATCATATCTAACAAGGGCTTATAGGTAATCATCGCACCATCTCTAAAGGTTAGTGCAGGCCCAGAACCTAATCTGGTAACATGACCTTCTTCTTTAATATCTGGAATATCTGCTGCTGTAGTACCTTCAAGGACTAAAGCTAAATCTGGCTCTATATCATAGGCTGCCACAGTAGCACCGCGAGCACCTACCTCTTCTTGTACAGTAAAGACACCATAGATTGGGAAATCATAATCCTTCTTCATTAGTTCTATCAAAGCAGCACAGCCCACTCTATCATCAAAGGCCTTACCTTTAACAGTATCTTTACCTAACTGTTCATATTTACTATCAAAACTTGCCATAGTACCTAACTCTATTAAACTTTCACTCTCTTTTTTGTCTTTGCTACCTATATCTATATATAGCTGCTTATAATCTAAAGGTTTCTTTCTCTCATTAGGTTTCTGTAAATGGATTGCTTTAGCACCAATCACACCAGGAATCTTATCATCACCTACCAAGACCCGCTTTGATACTAAGACCCGTTTATCTATCCCTCCAACAGGTTTAAAGCTTAATAACCCATCATCAGTAATATCAGTAATCATTAGCCCAATCTCATCCATATGGGCTGCAATCATCAACCTAGGACTTGATTTCTTTCCTTTTTTATAAGCAATCAGATTACCTAAAGCATCGGTTCTTAATTCATCAACATAGTTGACTAATTCTTTTCTGATTATATCCCTAACTTCATCCTCTTTACTTGAGACACCTATCGCTTCACTTAATCTCTTTAAAAGCATCTTAACCCCTCCACAAACTCAGCATTTATTTCTACAATAAAATGGGCTAATAATCTAGCTCCCCGCTTAATATCATCTAAACTAGCAGTTTCTACAGAAGTATGCATATATCTTAAAGGAATAGAGAGCAATGCTGTTGGAATTCCAGCACGAGTAACTTGGATAGCATAAGCATCAGTTCCGCCTGGACGATTTGATGGTTCTATTTGATAAGGTATATCCAGTTCTTTAGCTATCTCTGTTAGCTTTTTAAATATCTTAGGATGGACATGGGGACCAAAACCAATAGCAGGACCTTTTCCTAACTCAGCAGCATCCTCTTTACTGACACCAGGCATAGTGGCATGACAGACATCTATAGCAATTCCTATATCAGGAACAATTCCATAGGTACTAGTAATAGCACCTCTAACTCCAACCTCTTCTTGAACGGTAGCTACCCCATAGACATCTATCTGATGTTTTAACTTAGTTAAATTTTTGAGTGTTTCTAATATCATCAATACACCTGCTCTATCATCAAGGGCTTTTCCAGTTACTCTATCATTCTTTAAATCACAAAACTCCCTCTTAATAGAGACAATATCACCTACTCTAATTTGAGAGTTAACCTCTTTTTCTGTCAATCCTAAATCTATGTACATATCCTCCATTTTATAGGCCTTGGTGACCTCTTTAGCACTTTGAATATGAGGTGGCTTGGCTCCAATGACTCCTTGTAAACTAGCTTTACCATGAACCATGACCTCTTGACCGACTAAGGTTCTTTGATCAACACCACCTACAGGAGTAAATCGTAAGAATCCACCTTCTTCTATCTTAGTAACCATCAACCCAATCTCATCCATATGGGCTGCTAGCATAATCTTCAATTCAGAAAAATTACCTGTCCCCCTTTTGCAAGAGATAAGATTACCCAAAGCATCATATTCAATCTCATCAGTATATTTATCAAACTCTTGGGCTACCTGCTTAGATATCTTCTGCTCATAACCAGATACCCCCACTGCATTTGATAACTCTGCTACAAATCTCTTTCCTTCCATATTGTATCCCTCCTTAAAATTATTTTTATAAACCAATATGATTACAAAATAATTTATAAAATCATCTATTAAATTTAGTGATAAAGTTAAAATTATCCTTTATTATTATTTCGTAAAGAATGGGAAATGTCAATAAAATGGATAATTTTTATTAGATTATTTTTTATTATTTTATCAATTTATTATCAATCTTATTTATGGTAATAAAAAACTATTATTTGTAGCTTGTCTTATGTTTTAGAAAAGGTAAGACAAAAGATAGATGTTATGACACTTTAGTTTTAGTAATTAGGTAGTTTAGGGATAGGTAGTTAGGTTTAACCCATCTACCAAACCACCTATCCACCCAACATCTAAGCTGTCCCAATATCCCCATTATATTTATTAATAATTTAAAGATATTCTCTAATCAACTCTGCAGCCTTATCCAAACCTGGACCTCCAACTATCAATAAAAGATCATTCTTCTTAACTTTTGCTAAAGCCGATTTGATAGCTTCTCTTAATTTATCAGTATTTTCGATATTGATGCCATTACCTCTAATAACTGAAGTGAAAATTGCTTCCTCCTCTAGTAATACCTTATTCTTAGAGATTACCTCATCTTCAGCTCTAGTAGTGATAAGGTCTGTTAAATTAATTTCTTTAGCCCAATTACTGATTAACTGGGCATTTAAACGATTAGCTTGAACTCCTCGCTTACCTTTTAAGAAGTGTAACATAATTAAATTATTATATTCGAATTTTTTAAGAGTTTTAAAATTAGCGATTAGACTTGCTGGGTTGTGAGCAAAATCATCGATAATAGTAAAATCTTGCTTATAAATTACTTCCATCCTTCTTTTAATTCCTCTAAAGGATTCTATAGCAGTTTTAACCTTTATTAGAGAAAAACCTAAAATTAATGCTGTAGTAAAAGCGGCTAAAATATTGTATATATTATGATAACCTAATAATGGTGTTTTTAATCTAAAAGCAGTAGGATGAACCATCTTTCCAAGGTTACTAATAATATCACGATTAATACTAATTCTAAATTCAAGACCATCTTCAGCTAATTTTATATCTTCAGCTGTAATATCTGCATCCTTATTAGAGATGCCATAAGTATATATATTTGCTTTGGTAATCTCTATTAACTTACTAGTATATTTATCATCTAAATTGAAAACCGCTGCCTTATCTTCAGCTAAATATCTAAATAATCGCTCTTTACTTTGATAGTAATCCTTTAAAGTCTGATGAAACTCCATATGATCATAGGATAAATTGGTAAAGATACCCACATCATAATCTACACCCCAGACCCGATCTAACTTTAATCCATGAGAAGATACTTCCATGGCCAAGTAATCTACCTTAGCTTCTCTCATCTTAGCAAAGAATTTATTTAAAGTTATAATATCTGGTGTAGTGCATTTGTTAGGAGCTTGTAGGTGCTTAGATCCAATTTTATTGTATAATGTCCCAATTAATCCACTCTTACCGACTATTTTAATTATGATATGGTCTATCATAGCACTTGTAGTCGTCTTTCCTGCTGTACCAGTAACTCCAATTATTCTTAGTTTTTGACTAGGATTATTATATATTCTATTAACCAGCTCTGCCAGTGTTTTACGACTATTTTCAACCCTAATATAAGTAAAATTTTGATCTATTTCAACCTTATCCTCACCAATAATTGCAACAGCCCCCCGATTTATAGCTTCATCAATGTAGTTATGTCCATCTACATTAAATCCTTTAATAGCTACAAACAAAGAGTTATCTTTGATATTTTTGGAGTTATCTGTAACATGATCTATCTCCCAGTTTTGAAAGTTATCAATTTCTATTATAGCCAGATCTCTAATTAATTCGTCTAATAACAATCCATTTAAATCTATTAAGGGATTTGAAAACACTTTATCCCCCCTTTTATAAGCTTTTAAAAACCACTTCAGAATATAAAATCTTCTGAAGTTACTATAACTATATGTAGTAATGGAGGTGATTATTAAGATAAAATTATATAAAGATTGATAAAAGTAATTATAGACAAACAACTCTAAGCTAAACCTTAATGGATATATTGCGACACTTTTAAACCCCAGTGTATAGTGTATAGTTTATAGTGGATAGTTAAGTACAAAGCCTTAAATCATAAAGCTTTTAATCTTTTTACTATCAACTATACACTATCAACTATCAACTCGAAAGAAGTGTCGCATTATCTCTATATAGCAATATATTTCTGGTCTGCCTTAATCTTGAGTGACTATATCACCTTTTAAATTTTTCAAAAGGTTATAATTATCTGCTAATTATGGAATTAAATCTAATACATACTTATAATCATTTTGACAAATTATAAAAATATATTAAAGAATGGGGGATAAAATAATGAATCACAATAATAAAAAATCAAATTCAATTGTAATCTTAATAGTACTGGTTACCTTGATTCTTAGTTTTATCATCTCAAAACCAGATAAACATCACTTCTCTAAATCAAAAGAAAAGATAAGAACAGAGATAGATAAAAGCAATCCGAATTCTGATGATTCATCCTTTCTTAAGCTGGCACAACCTGGAGTATTATTAGAAGGGCTGAACATAGGAGGATTAAATATCCACCAAATCAATCGACTTTTACACAAATTATCTCAAGAAAAGAGTATAGAACCTCAAAATGCTTTTATCTTCCATAACAAAACCTTTGATAGCAAGTTTGGTAGGTCAGTCAATATCAAAAGAACATTAAAAAATATCCTAGCTGCTAAAGTAAGAGATGATATAAGTTGCTCTTATACTACTATAGCTCCTACTATTACTAAGAAAGTTCTTAATCAGAAGGATAGCCTCTATTTAAAAAGAATAAATGTTAAAGGTAAACTAGTAGGTCATTACACAACTTATCTTGCAAACAATTCAGTCAATCGCAGAAACAATATCCAAATAGCTCTTAAAGATATTAATTACTATCAACTTAAAAAAGGAGAAGAATTCTCCTTTAACAAGATTATCGGACTACCTAGTCTAGAGAAAGGATACAAAAAAGCACCAATTATCGATTCTGGCAAATTTATTCCTAAAGTTGGTGGAGGTATCTGCCAAGTTTCTACAACCCTTTATAACGCTATTTTAGAAGCAAAGCTTAAAGTTACAGAAAGGCACCGCCACAGTAAAGCCCTCTCTTATATACAAGATGGTAGAGATGCCACAATAGTTCCTCAAAAAAAGGATTTGAAATTCATTAATGTCACAGATAATCCTATTATCATCTTAACTGATATCATAGATAGATATGTAGCAGTTTATATTATAGAAGAGATTAAGGATTAAAAGATGATTAGGATAAAGATGATTATAATTATAAACAATACTATAAAGAATAATAGCATAAAGGTTCTTTGATCTATAATTGCTCCTTCTTTATTATCTATCTTTTGATCTTCTATCTTTGGTGTTGATATCTTAATCTGTGGACTGATTGATAAGTTTCCATAAATATTGGGGCCAAATTTAATCAGCACCCAGTATCTTTCTGTATCTGGATTAAAATTTCTAGCTTCAATCGAACCTTTAATCATCCCTGTTGAATCCTTTAATAGACTAGCTAAATATCTGCCCATCTCACTGTTGTCACTGATTTTAACTAAAATCTCATCACCTTGAAGTAACTCTTCAATTCTCTTTCCATTACTAGGAGAAATTACAGGTTGACAAGTCAGGTTTATATCTAAACCTAATTTTTTATCATCTGTTTTCGTTTCAACAGAATTATCATTATTATCTTCAAATTCCTCCTCTGGAGGAAAGAGCTCAGAATAATAGGTTTTTAGCTTAACCTTAGTTAAAGTCTTAGCAAATAACCTTAAATTTATCTCCTCTTTAAGAAATTCTTCTAACTTCTCTTTGAAGATTACTTTAAATTTAGACAAATCATCTGCTTTTATTAAAGTAAACAATTCAAATATCTCTGCAGCTGTAAATAATCTTTCAAACTTTAGTTGAGATTCTTTAGAATTGATACTCTTTTTACTTTTAATACCAATATCGGTTAAAGTTTTGATAAAAACCTGATGATCTATATTAAGGTTTATATTCTCTACATCCTCCTTAGAGGTTTTTACCAGATCAGATTTTAATATCTCGCCATCTTTACCATTACTTACAATACTGAACAAAAGATAGGTCTTATTATAAGAGCCATAACTGACTCTACCATGAATAATCATATAACTTTGGCTGACATAATCCACCATCTGTAATGCCTTATCTAAATCACCTTCAGCTAATTTTAAAGCCTGTTTAGCCTCATCTTGATTTATTTCTGCAGTCTGTTGTATTACTCCAATTTTTTGATCCATGGCCTTCACCCTTTTACTAAATGAACTTAGCTAGAATAGTTTTTTACTTTAACCATATTATATAATTTCCAATGTAGCTGTATTTTTATATAATAATATGAATTATTTTGTGATTTATATTTTGAAGTTAATTATAGTTTCTGAAATAATATTATATCCTAATTAAAGATAATATATATTATAAAAGATAATGCCTAGAATAATTATAATCATAACAATTGAAAGAATCGTTAAGTTGTTTTTGTTAGTGATAATTATATTGGTCCTTTTATTGATATCCATTTCGTTACCTGTAGTACTTATCTTAACTTCAGGCTCTACAATTAAATTACCGTAGATATTAGGTCCAAATTGCACCACAACAGAATAGCGTCTTAGCTTTTCATTGAAGGCCATCTTAGTTATAACCCCTGTAGCAGTACCTGAAGAATCTTTGAGCAATCTATTGAGATACTGACCAATCTCTTTACGATCTGTAATCTTAACTTTGATCTTATCACCTATATTCATCTCACTTATTTTTTTACCTTTAGTAGCTGAGATAATAGGTACACAACTTAAATTAATATTAAGACCAGCCTTTGTTAACTTTCCTGTTTCTTTAGTTTCTACTTCATCTATTTCTTCTACAGCAGGGTCTTGAAAGAACTCAGGAAAGAGGTTCCTTAATTTTGTCTTGGTTATCATTTCTAGATATAAGTCTAAATCTAAAGATCCCTCAAGAACATTCATCAGCTTTTCTTTAATAAAATTATTTAACTGCTCTATATTATCTTCCTTACTTAATTTGAATATCTTAAAAATAATTGTTGGATTAAATATTTCCTCTAATTTCTTCTTGATTTGATATTCTAAATTAAAGTTCTTCTCATCTTTTATCTTTTGCAAAGCTTTCATAAAAACTTGGGGATTGACTTTTAATTCTATATTAGAAATTAGATCTTTATCATTGATAGCAACATCATTGTTGATAAACTCCCCTTCTTTTCCATTCCAAACAATTCCAATCAGCCCATAGTTCTTATTATGATTACTAGCTCCTGAACTGAATTTGATTTGAAGCAGAATATAATCTCTGGCTACATAATCACCCATATACAATGCTTTTTCTAAATCATTTTCAGCCAACTTAAGAGCTGTTTGTGCTTCTTCTTGATTAACATCTAAGGTCTGCTGTATAATCTTAACCTTCCCGTCCATAAAGCCCCCCTAATAATTTATTAAATTAATCTTATATTGCTAAACTTAATGCAAATCTCCTAATCTAAAGTGTAATTTAATGGATATATAGCGACAGTTTTGAGTGTCAGTGTGAGTGGGTGTGTCAGTAAGTTCTTATATGTTTTGCTCACACTCACACTAATCACTCACACTC
>NZ_JBSQYM010000056.1:0-16997 GCF_055140805.1 Orenia sp. | reverse complement strand
TGTCAACTAACAATGTGGGGATGTGGTGGAGTTGGTTACCACGCCGGCCTGTCACGCCGGAGGTCGCGAGTTCGAGTCTCGTCATCCTCGCCATTTTAAGTTGAATTGACAATGTACAATTGACAGTTGACAATTAAAATCAAGAGCATTAAGATCTTGAACTTAATTGTAAATTGTAAATTATATTTTCAAGGCGAAATAGCTCAGTCGGTAGAGCAGAGGATTGAAAATCCTCGTGTCCCCGGTTCAAGTCCGGGTTTTGCCACCATTTTAAATTAAAACTACATATAATTATAACAAATATAAATTTGACATTGGAGTTGCTCGGTAAAAGAGTAACTTTTTTTAGTTTTAAAATATAATTTTTAGTAGTTTTTAGTTTTTTCAAGAATTATTTTCTTGATAGATAAAGGGTATGGATAGTTTAATAATTTCAATTATCAAGGGGAGGATATTCAGATGCATGGGTACTATGGATGTGTCAATACTGGATGGGTAGAAGTAGTGACAGGGGTCATGTTTTCAGGTAAGAGTAGTGAATTGATTAGGAGAATAGAGAGGGCTGTAATTGCTAAACAAGAAGTATTGGTCTTTAAGCCAAGTATAGATAATAGATATAGTGATACCGCAGTAGCAACACATAATGGTATTACTATCAAGGCTCAAATTGTTGATAATGTTAAGCAGATTAGAAGGATAATCAAAGAAGAGAGCCAGCAAAAAGAGATAGACGTTGTAGCTATTGATGAAGGTCAATTCTTCTCTAATGATATTGTCCCATTGGCTGACGAGTTGGCTGAATCAGGATATCGGGTAATTATAGCTGGATTAGATACAGATTTTGCAGGTAGAGGCTTTGGACCTATACCAGAACTGATGGCTAGAGCAGAGTATGTTAGTAAATTACATGCTGTATGTGTTAAATGCTCTAATCCAGCTACTAGAAACCAGAGATTGATTGATGGAGAACCAGCAAGTATTAACGATCCAATTGTAGTAGTAGGTGCAGGTTCTGCCACGAAGTGGGATGTTAATCCCCGAAGGGACGAGAAGTATGAACCCCGCTGTCGTGCGTGCCATCAATTGAAAAAAGACTAATCTAGATTGACAGCTTCCACTGCTTTTACAATGGCTCTACCCATTACTTCACTAGCAGTAGTAGCTAATAAGTTAATATCAATACTTTTATGCCCAGTGCTCATGGCAAAGATAGTATCTCCATCTAACATAGTATGAACAGGGTTGATATGTTTTGCGTAACCATTATGAGCTACTTGGGCTATTTTTGTAGCTTCTGATTTATTTAGTTTAGCATTAGTTGCGATAACTCCAATGGTAGTATTTTGACCAAAGCCCGTTATCTTATGTTCTTTCATTGACTTATATGTATTTATAAAATTCCCCTCTTTATCTTTGCATCCTGCTATGATTTTTCCTTCTTTATCAAAGATATCTCCAAATGCGTTGACAGCCACCAAGGCACCTATGTATATATCATCTGTGATTTTGATACTAGCGCTCCCCAGTCCACTTGGTGTAGCCTGCTTAGGACCTAATAATTTGCCTACTGTACAACCCAATCCTACTCCTACCTTACCTAAACGGATCTCGTTAGCAGAAGCAGTTTTAACAGCTTGATAGCCCATCTGGTAATCAGGACGAATTGTATGGTCACCTACATTTAAATCAAAGAGCACAGCAGTAGGGACTATAGGTACTTTAGTAACTCCTACATCAAAACCTATATTCTCCTCTTCTAAGGCGGTCATAACACCATTTGCAGCAGCTAAACCAAAGGCACTTCCTCCTGAAAGTAAAATAGCATTGACCTTCTCTATCATATTAATAGGTGATAGTAAATCGGTTTCACGGGTTCCTGGCGCTGAACCTCGGACATCTACTCCAGCCACAGCACCTTCATCAGCTAAGATAACTGTACATCCTGTCATTCCTTCTTCATTATCTTGATGTCCAACCTTGATCCCTGGAACATCGGTAATATAGTCTTTCATGATAACCTCCCTTTTTGAAGTGAATAGTTTATAGTGTATAGTTGAGAGTTAAGGTATGTGAATTCAAAATGAAACTTAATGGATATATTGGGACTGTTTTAGGAATCAGGAGTCAGGAACCAGTTATCAGTAAAACAGACTGATTCCAGATTCCTGATTCCTGACACGAAAGTGTACCATTATCTCTATATAGCGTTATGGCTAAATTTTATTCTAGATTCACGAACCTATAAAGGTTTGTTTAATTTTTTAAATGTAAATATTTCGCAGTATATACCTAAACTGATATTATATAAAAAGAATTTAGGATAATTAATTACCCTAAATTCAATATAGAAAAAATCTAATTTTTCTTTAAAACTCGTCTATAATAGCTAATAGCAATAGAAATCACAATAATAAAAATACTAATTAATTGTGCCATTCTTAAAGGGCCAATCATTAAGCTATCAGTTCTCATCCCTTCAATAAAGAAGCGTCCAATTGAGTATAGACTAATATAGGTTAGGAAGACTTCCCCGTCTTTTAGAAACTCTCTTTTCTTCCAAAAGAAGAATAGAAATGAGAAGATAAGTATGTTCCAAATTGATTCATATAAAAAAGTAGGATGATAGTAGGTACCATTAATGTTCATCTGTTCTATAATCCATTTTGGTATATGTAATGATTCTAAAAATGACCTACTGACAGGACCACCATGAGCTTCTTGATTCATAAAATTACCCCATCGTCCAATAGCCTGTCCTAAGATTAGGCTAGGTGCAGTGATGTCGGCTACTTGCCAAAATGTTATTTTGTGTTTTTTAGTAAATATTATTGCAGCAATAATAGATCCAATTAATGCCCCATGTATAGCTATACCACCCTGCCAGATTTTAATTATTTGAGAAGGATTGTATTTATAGTAATCCCATTCAAAAATTACATAATAAGTACGAGCTCCAATAATTGCAAAAGGAATTGCCCAAATTACTAAATCTAAAATCAAATCAGGATTTATTTTTTTTCTTTTAGCTTCATTGCTAGCTAGAGTTAAACCTATTAATACAGCAGATGCCATAATAATTCCATACCAATGGACTTTTAAAGGTCCTAGTCTAAAGGCGATTGGATTAAGATAGCTAGAATTCATTATTATTTCCTCCTTTAATTTGACCATACTTAACTTTAAGATTATAATAAAATTAGGGCTTAGTCAAGTTATTGCTTAGAGTAATTTTTAAATTAGATAATTAGTATATGATTAAAACTTCAATAATATTATTAATATGTGAAAAGGGGAGTGGATTTTAAAATGAAGAATATAACAACACCTGCTACAACGGTTGAAAGATTGCCACTTTATTATCGTTATTTGCAGAAGATGGATAGTCAAGGTGTAGAGGTTATCTCTTCTAAAGAATTAGGGGATGGATTAGGAATTCCTTCGACTCAAGTTAGAAAGGATTTATCTTATTATGGTGAGTTTGGACGAAGGGGTGTTGGCTATGAAGTAAGTGATTTAATGAAGAATTTAGAAAGGATATTGGGTCTAGATAATAACTGGAAGGTTGTCTTAGTTGGAGCAGGTAATTTGGGTCAAGCATTAGTCAATTATGGTGGGTTTAAGAAGCTGGGATTAAATATAAGTCACGTTCTAGATATCGACACAAATAAAATAAAGAGTAATTTAGGAAGTGCAGAAGTTTATCCGATGAAGCAATTAAGGACAGTAGTGACAGAGAATGATATTAAAATAGGGATTGTTGCTGTTCCATCAGAGGTAGCTCAACAGGTGGCAGATGAACTAATAGATGCGGGGATAAAGGCAATTTGGAATTTTGCACCTATACATTTGAGGGTGTCTGATGATATAAAAGTACGAGATGAGGACTTATCTATAGGGTTAATCAGTTTATCATATTATCTATCTAATTAATATGGGATTCAATTAATATATATAGGTTGAAAAATAATTAGGTAAAAAGAAGGATTATAAAGATAAATGTGGAATTTCTATATAATAAAGAAGAAGTAGGGGTTTTTAATAATTAATATAAGTTTTATAGTGCCTATATACTTTCATACAAAGGAGTTGGTGTAGTGACTGACAGAGAGGTTAAAGTAGTTAATAAACTTAAGTCTGGTAGTATCTTCAATAGGATTTTAGGAATTTTATTGACTATTACTCTTGGAATTACTTTGGCGGTAGGTAGTTTTTCTTATGTTTATTTTAAAGATTCATTATTAGATACATCTAAAAAACAGTTAATGATGATTTCTCGTTTTGTGGCTTCGAATGTGCACAAGACAATTGAAGAAAAAGTTACAGATAGTGATATTAGATTAGATAATTTAAAGCCAGAGATGGTTTTTTTTATGACTATGACTGATATAGGTAATATAATGCAGAATAATTATGTTGAAGTTTTTCAAGCTTTAAATTTAACAGCAAATATATCTCTTATTGATAAAGATGGGAAAGTGCTACAACACAGTGATATGAAAAATGAAATAAGTAGTTATAGAGAATATGATTTTTTTAAAAATAATGTTATAGAAGCTAATAATCTTCACAATGGAGATGGGACTCAATCTGCTATGAGTGGAATTATTGCTACGGGTTATTTTAATAGAATAGAAGATGGTATAAAGTATATAGGGGCTTATACTAAAATAGCTCCTTATGATTGGACATTGCTGGTAGAGGCTGAAGAAAATAGCATTACTACTAATGCCAGTAAAGTTAGAAATATAATTATTTTATTTGGAATTATTTCTACAATAATAGCTACTTTAATTGCTATTAAGGTTTCAAAGGATTTATCTGGTTCAATTAAAAGTGCTACTAGTAGAATTAATTAATACAATAAAGAGGAATAATTTGTATAATTGATATAAGTTTATAATAACAATAAATACTTTAACACAAAGGAGTTGGTGTAATGCCTGAAAAAGAAATGGATATTGGTAATGAAGAGGCAATTAAAGAGGTTAAAGTAGTTAATAAACTTAAGTCTGGTATTATCTTTAATAGGATTTTAGGAATTTTATTGGCTATTACTCTTGGCGTTACTTTGGCGGTAGGTAGTTTTTCTTATTTTTATTTTAGAGATTCATTGTTAGATACATCTAAGAAGCAATTGATGATGATTTCTCGTTCTGTGGCTTCAAGGGTGCATAAGACAATTGAGGATAAGGTTACAAATAGCAGTATGAGGATAGATAGTCTGAAACCAGAGATGGTCTTTTTTATGACCAAGACTGCTATTGCTGAGGAAGTTGAAAATAATTATAATGAAGTTTTTAAAGCCTTGAATTTAACAGGTAATATATATCTTATTGATAAAGAAGGAAAGGTTTTACAGCACAGTGATGGTGAGAATAAGATAAGTAGTTATGGAGACAGTGATTTTTTTAAAAATAATATTGCAAAGGCTCAGGAAACTAGCAATGTACACAATGAAGATAATGCTTCAACAGTTATGGCAAGAATTGCTGCCACTGGTTACTTTAATAGAGAAGAAGATGGTAACAAGTATATAGGTGCTTATGCCAAAATAGCTTCTTATGATTGGACACTTGTTGTAGAGGCTAAAGAGAGTGCTATTATCGCAACTGCTAGTAAGGTTAGAAATATGATTATCTTGTGTGGAATCGTTTCTATAATAATAGTTACTGTAATTGCTGTTAAAATTTCACGGAATATATCTAACCCAATTAAGAGGGCTACTGCAGGTATGAAGAAAATGGCTGAAGGTGACTTTACTACAGCTCTTGATATTAAGAGAAAAGATGAGTTAGGTGAGTTAGCTACCAGCTTTAATCTGATGACTAAACAGCAGTCTACAATGATTAATGAGGTTAAAGATGTTATAAATAGCCTCAATTCATCTAGTAGAGATTTATCTGTTAGCTTAGATGATTTTACTAAAGATGTTGATTCTACCTTAGACCAAGTAAATAGAATCTCTGCATCTACTGAAGAGGTATCTACTAATAGTGAAGAGGTAGCTTCTATGGCTGAAGAGACCAAAAATATCGTTTTCGAAGGTAATAAAGCGATTAAATTGGTTGTAGCACAAATGACAAATATTAAGAAAACTGTTCAAGAGTCAGTTGAGGTAATTGGTAATTTGGATAAGAAATCTTTACAAATTGGGGAGATTGTGCAGTTAATTACTGCAATTTCAGAACAGACCAATCTATTGGCTTTAAATGCAGCTATTGAAGCAGCTAGAGCTGGAGAGGCTGGTAGAGGCTTTGCGGTAGTAGCAGATGAAATTAGAGATTTAGCAAGTCAGTCATCTGAGGCTGCTGATAAGATTCACGGTTTGATTAAAGAGACTCAGGATGAATCAGATAAAGCTGTGGAAGCGATTCAAAAAGGTACTCGCGAAGTTGAGAGTGGAGAAGAGGTTATTAATAGAGCTGGTAAAGCCTTTGAAGGTATTAAGGAAGCTACTAATGAGACAGCCTTACAAATGGAGCAGACTAGTGCTGCAACTCATGATCTAGCATCTAGTGCTGGAGAAGTAGTTACAGTAGTTTATGATTTAGAGGATATTTCACGTTCAATATCCGATATATCGATGGATTTAGATAAGAAATCAGAAAGACTAGAGAAACTTATCTCTCAATTTAGAGTTTTATAGAGGATAAAAGGTGGCGAGTTAACTCGCCACCTTTTATTTTTTTCTATAAAAAGAGTTATATATTTTATTTAAGTTAAACTCATCAGGTTTAAGTAGATATTCTGTATTACCTAAGAATAGAATACCACCTTGGACTAAGGAATTGCTTAATTTAGTAGTTAATTGATCTTTTACTTCTTTGGTAAAGTAGATAAATACATTTCTGCATAGGATTAAGTCTATATTGGTATCATATCTATCTTTTAATAAATCTAATTTACCAAATTGTACTCTGCTCATAATCTTACGGTCTAGTTGATAATAGTCATCTTTTTTAGTAAAATATTTGTTAAGGACTTTGTTTGGTACTTTTTTAAGTGAGTTTTCTTTATATTTACCTGCTCTTGCTTCCTGTAAGATAGCAGGATCAATATCTGTAGCCTTGATTTGATATTTACTAGGATCAATTCCTAATTCATTCAAGATAATTGCTAGGGTATAAGCTTCACAACCATTAGAAGAAGCAGCACTCCAAATCTTGATTTTACTCTTATTAGCAAATAATTCTGGAAAAAGCTTATCCTGTAGGTATTCATAATTTTTGGGGTTACGATAAAATTCTGAAGTATTAATGGTCATATGTTCCAAAAATTCTTCTTGAAAATCATGACTACTATTTAATTTTTCTAAACAACTTTTATAGTCATTAAGATTATGTTTTTTCATCAAGTTATTAATCCGACGTTCAACTCTATTTCTTTTATAACTACTAAGATCAACATTTATTTTATTTGATACTTTACTTTGGAATTCGATAAAATTCATCACTAGCCTCCTTGTATACACTTATATATAATAATATTATTATCAAAAAATACATGATATTATTAAATTAATTCCGTTTTAATAGAGTAAATCCTTTTTTTATAAAGAAATAATTAAATTTATTTTAATTTGAGGAGATGATTTAAATTAGTTTAGAAGTATGTACCTTAGCCAGTGGAAGCTCAGGAAATTCTATTTATATTGGAACTAAGGATAAGAAGATATTAGTTGATGCTGGATTGAGTGGTAAACAGATTAATAATAAATTAAAAGAGGTAAATTTAAAGGTTGATGATTTGGATGCTATTTTATTAACCCATGAGCATAGTGACCATATTCAAGGTGCTGGTGTATTATCAAGGAGGTGTAATCTTCCTATTTATGCTACTAAAGGTACTTGGGAAGGAGCATCTCCTAAGTTAGGAAATATAGATGAGAAGAATAAGATCATTATTGAAACTGATGCGTTTACTCTTGGTGATTGTTTAGTTAAGCCCTTTAGTATCTCCCATGATGCTAAAGAGCCTGTTGGCTATACGATCAGTTTTAAAGAGACTAAAGTAGCAATTGCTACTGATATGGGTGAGGTTACTGATGATGTAAGGCTAGAGATTAGTGACTCTGATTTGGTAATACTGGAGTCAAATCATGACTTAGAGATGTTAAAGATTGGTCCATACCCTTGGGCATTAAAGAAGAGGATTATGGGAACTCAAGGTCATTTATCTAATGATGATGCAGGAGCTACAGTGGTAGAGTTAGCTAAAAGTTCTGTCTCCCGTATATTATTAGCCCATCTTAGCAAAGATAATAATGTACCCGAATTGGCTTTTTTGACTATCAAGAATATGCTTGTTGATGCAGGAATTAGATTGGACAAGGATATAAAATTAGATTTTGCTTTACAAGATAAGGTTAGTCCTCTGTATCAGATTGGCTAAAAATAATAAAGATGGGGTGGACGGGATGGATCTTTTTTCTAGAGATGACCATTATGAGTTCAAGTCAACATTTAAATCATATCTGATTATAGCAGTAATCGCTTGCTTATTAGGTGCTGGATTATTGTATTTCTTCTCTCATCAGATGATTTTTAATTCTAAGATAGAGAAGATTAATGATAATTTATTAGAAGGAGCAGTTTCTAATTCAGAGGGTGATTTGGAGAAGGAAGTTGCTAGTCAACAGGTTGCTAAAGTAGATGATAATCAGCTAAGTATTGTGGATGTAGTCAAGGAAGTAGGCCCTGGGATTGTTAAGATTAAGACCGTTAGAGAGAGGGTAGTCTATGATTTTTTTGCTCGTAGAACTGAACAGAAGGTAGAAGGGGAAGGTTCTGGAGTAATTTTAAATAAGGAAGGCTATATTATTACAAATAACCATGTAGTTGAGGGTGCTAATCGGATTAGAGTAATCTTTCCTAAAGATGATATAGATTACTTGGGTGAAGTAGTTGGACGGGATCCAATCACAGATCTGGCTGTGGTGAAGATTGATGTAGAAGATTATGATATACCTGTTGTAGAGTTTGGTGATTCAACCAAATTAGAGGTAGGAGAGTTAGCTATTGCAATTGGTAACCCTTATGGTTTCTCCAATACTGTTACCACTGGTGTAATCAGTGCCTTAAACAGGGATTTGCCTATTCAAGAAGGGGTAGAGTTGACCAATATGATTCAAACCGATGCTGCTATTAATCCAGGCAATAGTGGTGGAGCTTTGTTAGATAGAGCTGGCAGGGTAATTGGGATTAATACTGCTATTATCCAACAAGCTCAAGGTTTAGGTTTTGCTATTCCAATCAATGTAGCCAAGGAGATAGCTAAACAATTAATTAAAGATGGTAGAATTATTAGACCTTGGATTGGGATTTATGGAATGGACATTAGCCCTGAGAGTGCTAAAGAGTATGGTTTTGTGAAGGATTCTGGTGTTTATGTAGTTAAAGTTATAGAGGGTAGTCCTGCCGAGGATAGTGGATTACAGCAAGGTGATATAATTACAGAGATAGCAGGTCAAAAGGTTGATGGTATGGATAGCTTAAAAGATATTTTGAAAAGTTATCAAATCAATGATAAAATTAAACTAGTAGTTCATAGAGGAAATAAATCTTTTACTCTAGAATTAAAGTTAGAGGAGAGACCATTAGAATAGAGTTTTAAAGGGCTAGCTGTAAGCTAGCCTTTTATTTTCATTAAGGACTTTTTTTAGAAGTTGTGGATAACTTTTTAAAGAAAAATAAAAATATAAAGCCAAAACATAAGGACAAAATAAATTAGCAACGAATTAATACGAATCAAAAGCAAAGATAAAATTACAGGTTAAGTTTTTAAAAAGAGTTTGGTCTGAATTGGCGTAAATTCGCGAGATTCGTTGCAAAAAAAAATTTTTTGAATTAGTCTTTAAAGATTTTGATTATAAAAGACTGAATAATAGGCTAATTTGTTTTGAAAGGATGGTTAAGATGAAGGTTAGAGTGATTGCTGTTGGAAAGATTAAAGAGAGCTATATTAATCAAGGGATTGATGAGTTTGTTAAGAGGTTACAAAGGCATACCTCTTTAGAGGTAATTGAGGTCAAGGATGAGAAGATATCTGGAAACTTAAGCTCTTCTGAGATGAACCAGATTAAGGAAGCAGAGGGTGAGAAGATTATAGAGAAGATAGATAATCGCTCTTATACGATTGCTCTAGATCCACAGGGTAAGCCGATGAGTTCTGAAGGTCTTGCTAAATCTATTAGTAATTTACAGCTACAAGGCTATAGCAGTATCGAATTTATTATCGGTGGGGCATTGGGCTTACATGAAAACGTGAGAAAGAGTGCAGACTATATCTTAAGCTTCTCCCATATGACCTTTACCCATCAGATGGCTAGATTGATTTTATTAGAACAGGTTTATCGTGCTTTTAAGATTATGAAGAATGAACCTTATCACTTGTAATGATTTAATAATCAAATATATTAAAGGATAATTCTCCTTTATAGAGAATAATTACTAGTAAGTACATATAATTTGAGGAGGTTAGATCAATGTTACCAGAAAAATTATTAGAAGAGTTAAATGAACAGGTTAGATATGAGTATGAATCGGCTCATTATTATCTAGCCATAGCAGCTTATTTTAAGTCAGAGGACTTAGAAGGTTTTGCCCACTTCTTTGAAATTCAAACAGAAGAAGAGCAATTCCATGCTCAAAAATTCTCTAACTTTATCGATGAGATGGGTGAAAGGGTAATTATGAAAGCCTTGGGAGAGCCTAGAAATGAATTTGATTCTATTGCAGATGCTATCAAGTATGCTCTACACCATGAGAAAAGTGTTACTAAGCGAATCTATAAATTGATGGATATTGCTAAAGAGGAGAGCTGTTATCCAGCCATTGGTATGTTACAGTGGTTTGTTGATGAACAGGTTGAAGAGGAAGCGACAATGGATGGATTATTAAAGAAGGTAGAGCGAATTGGTGAAAATGGAAATGGAATTTATATGCTAGACAATGAGCTAGCTCAAAGAACTTTTACTCCACCTGCTGGAGAGTAATAACTAGTACATATATCAGAACTCCCATTTGCGGGAGTTCTTTATTTTATTAAGGAAATTATGCTTTTTTAGAGGTTGTGGATAACCTTTCTTTTTATTTTGCTTTTGATTTTGGAGTGAAAAAATTATTGTTTGAACGAAGCAAAAATTGAATAAGGATTTAGAGTTAAATCAAGTCTTGATTAGAGAAATAAATTATTTATAATAATTAGGATTATGATTGCGTAGTGAGTTTTATTTTTTTCTAGACTTTTTGGTTACTTTTGGGGCAATGCCAAAAGTAACACGAGAAAAAGCTGATAATTTTTCTCGTAATAATTTTTTATATTAGTAATATGATTTATTGCTTATCCTCTTAGTTAAAAATCTAATTTTAGATTAATAGTAGAGTGGGCGCTAGCCCAATTTGTTCTTATTTCTTTAGTTTATAAATGTGAGCTTAAGACTAAGTTTCAAGCTTAAACTTAGTCTTAGACTTAAACTCATAATTTTCTTGACATTCTCTATACCGAACGGTATAATGGATTTAATAGTAAATAATACTGTAGGAGGTGAGAGCTTAGGTGGATAATCGTGCTAGGATTATAGAGGTTGCAGTAAATCTTTTTGCTTCGCGGGGTTATGATGGAGTGGGTGTAAAAGAGTTAGCTGAGGAAGCAGGTGTTACTAAACCAACTCTCTATCACTATTTTGGAAATAAGAAAGGACTTTTAGAAGAATTATTAGCTGAGAAATTCTCTAAGATAAACAACTTGGTTAAAGAGGGAACAAGGTATAATCATGATTTGCCTTTTACATTAAATAGATTAGTAGCCACTTATTTTGATTTTGCCAAAAATAATAAAATCTTTTATAGGATGCAATTGGCGATGGCTTTTGCACCAGTAGATAGTGAATCTAATAAGGCTGTCTCTAAATATATCAAAGAGCAATATAAGATGGTGGAAGAGCTCTTTATTCAAGCAGCAGAAGATCATGGTAATATGAAAGGTAGGCATCAGGCTTATGCAGCTACATTACTAGGAATGATCAATACATATATAGCTTTATCACTACGAGGTGATAGGCAGTTAAATGATGAGTTATTATATCAAGCAGTTCACCAATTTATGCATGGAATCTATTCTTAAATAATTATTTTTTTAGCTTTAATATACCGTTCGGTATAGATGTTGTATTCTAAATAAATTCAAAATTATAAGGAGGAATTAATTATGAAAAGTTGGCCTTACGAATCTGTTTTTTATCATATCTATCCCTTAGGATTTTGTGGTGCTCCTAAGAAGAATGATTTTTCAGCACCGGTTAATTATGGTTTGGATAAAATCTATGATTGGGTAGAACACCTTACAGCTATGGGGGTGAATGCAATGTATTTAGGTCCTGTATTTGAATCGACTAGCCATGGCTATGATACCAAAGATTACTATCAGGTTGATCGTAGATTAGGGGACAATCAGAGTTTGGCTAAACTAGTATCCCACTTAAAGGAGAATGGAATTAGAGTTATTTTGGATGGGGTCTTCAATCATGTAGGGAGGGATTTTTGGGCATTTCAAGATGTATTGGAACAAGGGCAGAATTCAAAGTATTGTGATTGGTTTGCAGGCTTGAACTTTGAATACCAAAGCCCTTATGGTGATGATTTTACCTATGAAGCCTGGGAAGGGCATTATAATCTGGTTAAATTAAACCTTAAGAATCCTGAAGTAAAGGAGTATCTCTTTAATGCAGTAGGAGAATGGATTGAGCAATTTGATATCTCTGGTCTAAGACTAGATGCTGCTGATTGCTTGGAGCCTGAATTTATTGTTGAGTTAGGTGAGTTTTGTAGAGATTTAAAGCCTAATTTCTGGATATTAGGTGAGGTAATCCATGGTGATTATAGAAAATGGGCTGGAGCTGCTATGATGGATTCTGTAACCAACTATGAAGCTTATAAAGGTCTATATTCAAGCCATAATGATAAGAATTATTTTGAGATTGCCTATTCTTTGAAAAGGCAATTTGGAGAAGGGGGTATATATAAGCATCTTCCTTTATATAGCTTTGTAGATAATCATGATGTGAATAGAATAGCAAGCACCCTTGATAATCCTGCTCATTTGTATCCTTTACACCTGCTCTTATTTGCGATGCCTGGTATACCATCTATTTATTATGGTAGTGAATGGGGGATAGAAGGTAAGAAGATTAATGGGGATGATACCCCACTTCGTCCTGAGCTAAATATCAGTAACGTAGCTAAAAAGAGTGCAAATAAAGACTTAGTAAAAGTAATTACTGCTTTAGCAGAGATTAGAAAGAATTCTAAAGCCTTATGTTATGGAAATTATCAGCAAATCTTTGTGGACCATCAACAATTTGCTTTCTTAAGAGAGTATGGAGATGAACGGATATTAACAGTAGTAAACTCCTCGGACAAGCCTGTTGATATTGAGTTAGAACTTGATGTAGAAGGAGAATATTTATTAAGAGATTTATTAAATGATGGTGATAGCTTTATTGTTCAAGACGGGAAGGCAATGATAAAAGAGATTCCACCTTCTTGGGGAAGAGTTATGAGATTAGAAAAAATCTAATAGTAATTATAAGATTAGCCATCTAATATTAGATGGCTAATCTTATTTAACAAGTGTGTTATTAAATTTGAGTGCTTAATTATCTATATTTTAAACTTCTCTATTAAATCACTTAATTCTATAGACATATTAGCTAACTCTTGAGCTGAGTAGGCTATTTCATCGGACATGTTCTTAATCTCATTAGTAGATTCAGTAATTTGACTACTATTTTGAGCTAATTCATGGGTAGCTTTAGCTGTTTCTTCAATTTGAATAGAGGTTTCTTCACTGGCAGAGCTTATCTCTACAAAGACATCTCCTGTTTTAGCCACAACATCTTCTCCGTGTTTTGTTATATCTGCTACCTCATTAATTACTTCTATTCCTAAAGTAGTCTTATCTTTAGTTTCAGAAATTAAGTTAATTATTTTTTCTGTAGCTTTATTTGTTTCTTTAGCCAATTCTCTTATTTCATCTGCAACCACTGCAAATCCCTTACCTGCTTCTCCAGCTCTAGCGGCTTCAATGGCAGCGTTTAAAGCTAATAAATTAGTTTGATCTGCAATGTTAGTAATCATTTCTACAATTTGTTCAATTTCCTGGGATGTACTGTTTAAACTAGTGACAACATTTACTGCTTTATTAACAGTTTGACTAATACTGTTCATAGTTGTTAGTGTATTCTGAATATTAATTGTACCCAATTCTGTTTTTGAATTTGATTCTTGAGCAAAGCTAGCTACTCTTTCTGCACTTGCAGATATTTGTTCTATGGTAGCAGTGATATTTTCTATTAATTCATTAGTACCCTCGATAGATGTAGTACCTTCTTCAGCAGAAGCTGACAACTCTTGACTTGAACTAGCCATCTGTTCAGAGAGACTTATCAGTTTTTCTATCATATCTCTTAAATTATTAGACATTGTATCAAAGCTAATTGCTAATTTGCCTATTTCATCAGTTCTTTTAGTATATTTACTAGGGATATCTTTAGTAAAGTCTCCCTGGGAAATAAACTGGGTAAAATGACTGGTAATAGTTATTGGTTTTATAACAAGATGTCTTAGTAAATAATATAAGATTATCATAAACAAGATTAAACTAAGAATTGAGGTTATTAATGAGAAGATAACTTTCTCCTTTATGCCTAAATCTTTTAGTGGAAAGGTTAAGATAAGCTTTAAACCAGTATTTCCAATAGATGAATAGGCAATAAAATGATCTTCACCAGCTAATTTTCTATTGAGTATCATGGTATCATCGTTAGATAAAATTTCAGAAGAGAAATCACTAAGCTTACTGTTGTTTTTATCTTGAATATTGACACCCTGCTTACTGTGATCAGGGCTAACGATAAAATTTCCTATATCATTTATTAAATAGACTTGTCCATGTTTACTGACTTTAATATTTTTTATATAATCGATCATATCCTTTAAATTTATATCTAGAGTTGTTACTCCTATAAGATTATTGTTGGAGTAGATAGGAGTAGTATATGTCATCATAGTTATTCCTGAAACTTCATCATAGTAAGGTTCAGTCCAAGTTGAGTCTTTGCTCTTAAATCCATTCTTATACCAGTCATAATTAAAATAGTCATAATCACTATTACTATAATCCCAAGTCAGTATGATATCATTACTATCCTTATAGAGATAGGGACCAAAATATTTTTGATCTTTACTATATTGATAAGGCTCCATCCAAAAACCAGAGCCAATAACTAAATCTATATCCTTAATTAAACTTCTTATATATTCTAGATTTAGGTTGGTATTATGCTCCCTATTTACGGCTATAAGAGAGGCCAATCCCTGTGCTCCTTGGTCTATTTTTAAGAAATCACTATTAACTTTTTCAACCTCTTCATTGGTTTTGGCTATTAGGTACTCTTTAGCATTGTTTGTGAGTCTAGTTAATTCTGAATTTGTAGTTAAATAAATTTGAATCGAAAATATTAGGGTTGCCGATATCAACATAGCGGTAATAATTTTTGCTGCTAGTGAATTTAATCTCATAAGTTCTCCTTCTTTCTATTTTTATATTTTTGATTTATAAATAGGGCTATTTTTAGTGTTTAATCTTTAATTAAATATATATTTATAAAGAAACTTAATAAATAATATGATTATTAAGATGTATAGTTTCAAAATTCGATAAAATTAGACAAATTCCTTTTGGCAGTTTTTTATTTAACGTAAATTTAATATTATAACTTTAAGTAGATAAGAATAATTAATTATTCTTATCCTTATTTTTGGATTTAAAGAATATTTTACAAAACATATCACTATAATCCTTCTTATAGAATACTATAGATAGAGCTAGACTAAATATCTCTAATAATTAGAAAGGAGGGGTAATGATGATACGTTATAGGGTTAAATCTGGTGATACTCTTTATGAGATTGCCCAACGTTTTGGAACTACAGTACAGACTTTGATAGATTTAAATGATATTCAAGAGCCCAATATGATAGAAGTTGGTCAAGTCATAATAGTACCTGATGGAGATATGGATAGGGATATAGACAGAGATTTCGATGAAGATTTTGATAGAGATGTGGAGAGAAGGGTAGAGGTAAGGACTAAGAATTTTGATTATACTGTTATTAATGGATTATTAATTGTAATGTTTACCAATAAGGATAGCTATGCTCCAGGTGAGAATATTAAAGTTACCTTAGTAAAGACTAACATCACTAATTCGCCTATCAAGTTAAGTTATAAGTCAGGACAGAGAATTGAGTTGGTAGCCTATGATAGTGGAAGAAGAATCTGGACTTGGTCAGCCAATAGAAGCTTTGTCCAGTCTACCAAAGTAATAACTTTAGAGCCTGGTCAATCTCTAGTTTATAAGGAGATTTGGAGTCCAGGAGCAGGACTTGATGAAGGAGTTTATCGAATTCAAGGCTGGAATGTCGCTAAAGAGATCAGTGATTATAGATTAGATGTATTTGTTAGAATTGAAGAGTAGTGATGAGGGGACAGAAGTTTATTCTGTCCCTATTTCAATTTTACAGCAGTTCCATAAACTAAAATCTCTGATGCTCCTGCCATCACTTGAGAAGTGGTAAATCTGACATTGATAATAGCGTCAGCTCCTAAGTTTTCAGCCTCTTTTTTCATTCTCTCCAAAGCTTCATCGCGTGCTTCATCAATCATTTTGGTATAGCCTTTGACCTCACCGCCCACCAAATTTCTTAACCCTGCCCCAATATCACTGCCGATATGTCTTGCTTTAATGGTACTTCCTTTGACCAATCCAATAATATTCTCTATCTCTCTTCCAGTAATATAATCGGTGTTGACAATAATAATGTTAATCAGCTCCTTTGTATATAGATATCCAAGTCTAAAATGAAATAAATCAAAACCTTTCATACCTCACTCTAACTCTCTCCTACCTTAGGAGAGAGGACTAAAGCATCTTTTAT